>JAAZOW010000320.1 GCA_012797575.1 Methanomicrobiales archaeon
ATGACACAGCAACGCATGGCACGGATGCTCTTCTCGTTCTACCGGAAGACCGGAAAGCCGGCTATCCAGCAACGGGCCATCGACGTTGTCTCCAGTATCGATGACGATCGGATCCGATACAGCATGATGGTCCAGCTCGAGCAGGCGACGCCCCAGTCCTGGAAGAGTACGGTCTTTGGCAGGATCCTTGACTGCCGCGAGAAGATCCGGAGCGGTGAGTATACCACAAAGGATATGATCGCACTCAACCGGGCCATCAAGGTGGTGCCCGACCGGGCGAAGCGGGCGACCTACTACACCGAGCTCTCCCTCATCGCCAGGGATGCGGGGCAGCATGAGCTTGCGGATCGGATGCTCCTCTGCGCGCTCGACGAGGCGAAGATCATCAGGCCGCTCTCCCGGCGGGCCTTTGCGCTCGGGGATATGGCGTGCCGGATCTACGCGGAACACTACGTGGACCGATCCAGAGAGATCCTCGATATGGCTGTGAATGAGGCCCTCAACATACGCGACTCAACGGTCCGCGACGAGGTATACGACGAGCTGGATATGTCCATCCGGGTTGTCCAGGAGCACTGGTTGTGAAGACGATCGAGATCCGGGCCTCAGGAAGGGTGCAGGGTGTCGGGTTCCGTGCATGCGTGAAGCGGATCGCAACAGACCTCGGTGTCGGCGGCGAGGTTATGAACCTCCCTGACGGGAGGGTGCTCATAACCGCCGTCGGGGAGCCCGCCGTCCTGGATAAGTTTGTCTCGATGCTCTACGGCTGCCCCCGGGTCGTCATCAGGGATCTCTCCCTGCAGGAAGTCCCCCCTGCCCGCTACCCCGAGTTCACGATCCAGTGGGGCGCCTACCAGTATAGCACGTGAAACTCGGCATTCTTGAGAAGCGCATCGCGCAAGATCTGTACCTGCAGATCGATGCGAGACTGGTCGATTGAGTCGCGGAACGCTTTCACGAGCTGGCTTGAGAGGTTCCCGTCAAGATAACACCTCTTTTCACCACATTCGTAGTCACCCTCCGATATCTCCTCCCTGGCAAACCTGATGACGGTGCGATCCACCATCACCGCCTTCTGCGACTCAATGATGTCGTAGACGAGGCTTCCGGCCCCCTCATGGAGCATGCCGAGATCGGGGTCGAGATGGGCACCGACCAGAGAGACGCAACAGTTACCATAGAGCATAGCGTAGCCGAGCGCGAACATGGCGTTGACAGGATCGAGGTATGGGCGGCTCGTCCGGCGCCGAAACCCGAGCTCCGGCGGGAGCGTGCGGGAGAGGATCTCGTAGTACATATCGCCGGTCAGACGGGAGAGCCTCCGCAGCTCTTCCATGGTTACCGAGACCGCGAGTTCATCCCGGACCTGGTAGAGGAAGTCAAGTTCCCCGGCATAGAAGATATCCTGCCCGATGCGGCCACAGAGGTCCTCAAGGAGGAGGAGCCGTGACCGCAGGCCAGCTACTGCAAACGGCTGGGCGAACCGGTAGGGAGTGGCTCGTCTCTGGGCGGTGCGCACATCAACCTCCGGCTGGTAGCCGTAAGGAGAGAGATGGCCGACGGGCGTACCGTCGATATCAAAGAATGTGATGACAGCGCCAGCTTTGAGGAGGTTTGTCACTGCCGAGGTATGCAGGGTATGTCCGCCGACGATCAGGAGGTGTTTCACCTCCTGGAGCGGGTAGCGTCGTGTATCTGTTCCGTGCGCGATGACCAGTTCCTGTGTCGTCGCCTTGATATGCCCCCCGTATCCGAAGACGGGGAGCCAGGGTTGCATCGCTGTCATCGTATCACTCTGAGGAGAAGTGGTGGGCGCCTTTTGGTGATGAATGCATCGAATCGGCAGCATACCAGACGAACGCAACGATGCGGGCTGGTGGTGCCGGCTGCCGGCGCGCCCCGGGGCTGCCACGGGGTGGCACGCCACCGGTTAACAAACCTTTTCCGCACCGGCCGCCCATATACTGAGAGAGAGTGCACTCGGCGGCATCTCAGGTCGCCTGGTGCCTTCGATCGATCACCAACAACGTGCGGCCGGGAGGGCTCTTCTCCTCACCGGCCGGCGGCATACCGATGGGATACTTATGTTCTGGAACAGGGCGATAGAGACTATCCGGCCTGAGGAGCTTGCAGATCTTCAACTGAAGCGGCTGAAATGGACGTTTCGTCAGGCACAGGAGGTAGAGCTATACCAGAGAAAATTCAGGGAAGCGGGCGTCTCGCTGGATGACATCAGGACGCTTGATGATGTGGAGAGGCTCCCCTTCACCTATAAATCGGAGCTCCAGGCCGGGTATCCGTTTGGTCTCTTTGCAGTCCCGCTCCGAAAGATCGTTCGGATCCACACCACCTCCGGCACCACCGGGAAACCGACGGTCGTCGGCTACACCCGCAAGGATCTGGATAACTGGTCCGAGCTGGTCGCGCGGAACATGACCATGATTGGTCTTGGGGAAGACGATATCTTCCAGAACGCAGTCAACTATGGTCTCTTCACCGGTGGCCTCGGGCTCCACTACGGCGCCGAGAAGATCGGTATGACCGTGATACCGAGCGCGACCGGGAACACCCGTCGTCAGATCGAGATGATCGAGGACTTCGGGGTGACCGCCATCCACTGCACGCCAAGCTATGCCCTTCACCTCTCCGAGGTGGCTGAATCGATGGGAAAGACCCTCGATACCCTGCAGGTCGGGATCTTTGGAGCTGAGCCCTGGTCTGAGAATATGCGTGCTGAGCTTGAGCGGCGCCTTGACCTCAAGGCTTACGACAGCTACGGCCTTTCAGAGATGTATGGCCCTGGGGTGGCGTTTGAGTGCGCAGAGCGATCCGGCCTCCACCTCTGGCACGACTGTTACCTGGCCGAGATCATCGACCCTGCGACCGGCGAGCGACTCGCTCCCGGCGAGCGGGGGGAGCTGGTCATCACACCACTTGTCAAGGAGGCCCTGCCACTCATACGTTACCGCACCGGCGATGTGACTCGCCTGATCGAAGGAGACTGCATCTGCGGGCGCGGGCAGAGACTTGAGAGGATAACGGGCAGAAGCGATGACATGCTGGTCATCCGGGGAGTCAACGTCTTCCCATCGCAGATCGAGCACGTGCTCCGGTCCCTCCCTGAGGTCGGGGAGCAGTTCATGGTCTACGTCGACCGGACACGACACCTCGACGAGATGACCATCGAGGTGGAGATGACCAGGGTCGGGTTCTCCGGGGAACTCCAGGACCTCACCCGTATCCAGAGGCAGATCGCCGGCGAACTCCACAACACCCTCGGGCTCCGGACCATGGTGAAGCTGGTGGAGCCCGGATCGCTGCCCAGGTTCGAGGGGAAGGCCAGGCGGGTCATCGATCGGCGGGGTGACCTCTGATGGGGTGCTGGAACCCGAAGGTAGAGGGAATGCCGCCTGAAGAACTCCGGAAGGCCCAGTACACGCTTGCAAAAGCGCTCATCACCCGGGTGTACGAGAGGAGTGAGTTTTACCGGCAGCGGATGAAGGAACAGGGGATCCGGCCTGACGATATCAGATCGCTGGATGACATCCAGAAGCTCCCGTTCATGTACAAGCAGGACCTGCGCGATAACTATCCGGACGGGCTCTTCTATGCATCGAAGGATGAGCTGGTCAGGTACCATGTCTCCTCAGGGACGACCGGGAAGCCGACGGTCGTCGGCTACACCAGGAACGATATCGAGACCTGGAGCGAATCACTTGCGCGTGCATTCGCGTCCTGCGGCCTCGGGCGCGGGGATGTCCTCCAGGTGAGCTACGGCTATGGCCTCTTCACCGGAGGGCTTGGGGCCCACTACGGTGCCGAACGCGTCGGTGCAACCGTCCTCCCGACGAGCGTCGGGAACACCGAACGCCAGATCGAGCTGATGCAGGATCTCCATACCACCGCTATCGCCTGCACCCCATCCTACCTCCTCCATATGGGGGAGGTGGCTGAGAGGATGGGCGTCTCCATCAGAGACGATACCGATCTCAGGGTGGGTATACTCGGCGCTGAGCCCTGGTCTGAGCAGATGCGAAACCGAATAGAGAATTGGCTCGGGATCCGCGCCTACGACATCTACGGCACGAGTGAGCTCTCCGGCCCAATGTTCACCGAGTGTTCGGAGCAACAGGGCATCCATATCTGGAGCGATCTTGCCCTTACAGAGATCGTCGATCCGGAGACCGGAGAGGTGCTCCCTCCCGGCGAGCGGGGGGAGCTGGTCGTCACCATCCTGCAGAAGGAGGCCTTCCCGGTGATCAGGTACCGGGTAGGAGACATCACCGTCATGGACGAATCACCCTGTGCCTGCGGGCGGACCCATCCGCGGATCCGGCGGATCCAGGGGAGGGTGGACGATATGCTGATCGTCCGGGGCATCAACGTCTTCCCCTCGCAGGTGGAGCACGCGCTGCTCGAGATACCGGAGGTCGGGCGACATTTTCAGATCGTCGTCGACCGGAAGGGTGCGCTCGATACCATGCTCGTGCGGGTTGAGGTGAGCGAGGAGGCGTTCTCGGACAAGATCACCGATCTCATGATGATCCGGAAGACCGTGGAGCACCGCCTCAGATCCACCCTGAACGTGGGTGCGGGCGTAGAATTGGTTGAACCGGGTTCCCTCCCGCGTTTTGAGGGTAAGTCGAAGAAAGTCGTTGATAGGAGGTCTTTGTAATGGAGAAGTCGTATATCATCAAACAGATCTCAATCTTTTCGGAGAACCGGCCGGGGCGCCTCGCGGCTATCGCCGGTGCGCTCCGAGATGCGAAGATTAACATATTTGCGTTTAGCATTGCCGAAGCAAACGGGTTTGGGGTCGTACGGGCACTCGTCGATCGGCCAGAGGATGCCCACCGGACGCTGACCGATCTCGGGTTCCGTGTCTCGTTTACCGAGGTCATAGGTATCAAGATGCGCGATGAGCCCGGTGGGCTCTCGGATATCGCATCGATCCTTGGGGATACCGGGATCAATATCGAGTACGCCTACGCCTACTCGGGCAAGGGCGGAGCGATCCTGATCGTCCGCGTGGACCAGGTGGAGGGCGCTGTCCGGCAGATCCTTGACCGGGGAGGAGAACTCCTCAAAGCGTCACTTTTCCGATAGTTGCAGGGTCTCCACCCCACCCACTTCTAGAGCGCTCCTGATTCCAGGGAGCGGATGACCATTCACCAAGAGGGTAATCGCCTGCTCCACCATCAACGCCGCTTCTCCCACTTCAAGAGATCCGCCACCTCCGAGAGCGTCCGCCCGCGCCGGATCTCCTCACGGATCCGCTCCTCAGTCTTCTTCACCTCCATCGCCCGGCGTGCGATCTCGTAGGCTCGCTCCCGGGGTATCACCACAACCCCGCTCTCGTCAGCGACGATCCAGTCTCCCGGCCGGACTTCCTGGCCGCAACAGAAGATCTCGGTGTTAATCTCGCCCAGCCCTTTCGGCTCCCCGGCGTTCGGGGCGGTCCCCCGGGCAAAGACCGGGAAGCCCATCTCCCTGATGTCGTCGACATCCCGGACCGCTCCATCGATCACGATGCCGGCAATCCCGCGATTTTTGGCCGAATGGGTGGCAAGTTCCCCCCAGGGCGCGACATGCGTTCCCCCGTCATTACTGATGACGAGGATATCCCCCGGTCCAGCGAGGTCGATCGCCTCGACGGGTTTTGCCCAGTCCCCGGCGATGGTCCTGACCGTCACCGCCCGGCCGGCCGCTTTTGTCCGACCGCAGATGGAGACGATATCGATCATAGCCCCTTTGCGGTGCATGGCATCGGTGACGTTCGGCGCAGAGACCGCGTCCAGCAACCGACGGATGGCAGCTTCCGGGCTCTCCTCCTCCCGTGGTCGTACCTCAGGCCGGTCGATGGCGTCCCGAACCCGCCGTGCTGCGGCGGTCACATCCGCGGCCTTGATGATATTCCCCCCCACGATGACGATCGAGGCCCCGGCGGCAACAGCCTCGGACGCGGTCTCCGCACCGAGCCCTCCCGCGACGGCGATGGGGATATGCACCTCCCCGGCGAGGCGGCGGAGGAGGTCGAGCGACGATCCCCCGATCATCTGCTGATCGATGCCCACATGGGCGTTGATATAGTCGACGCCGAGGTCCTCAAGCTCGCGGGACCGGGATACGGGGTCGCGGACGTTGATGAGATCGGCCATGATCCGGACGCCGTATTTCCGGGCTGACCGGATCGCCTCGGCGATGACGGTATCGTCGGCGTCGGCGAGGATACAGACGATACCGGCACCAGACTTTGCCGCCATCTCCACCTCGATGGCCCCGGTATCGGCGACCTTCATATCAGCGACGATCTCGTGCCCGGGGAAGTGCTCCCGGAGCGCCCGCACAGCCTGCATCCCCTCACTCTTGATCAGGGGCGTCCCGGCCTCGATCCAGTCTGCGCCACCGCGGACCGCCTCGTCTGCGATCTCTACCGCACGATCGATCTCGAGGAGATCGAGAGCAACCTGGAGGGTTGGCGTTGTCATGCAGTACAGTATGGCGAGGATTCTATATATCTGGTACCGGGCCAGGGGGGAAAGTGTATATGGTTGTGAGATGCTCGAGGGAGCCAGTGCCCACACCACCGTGGGGGGTTGATTGAAGAATGGTTGAGATTGGCTATAAGCTGTCATGCGAGGAGCACGGCGCCCCTGACCTTGTCTGCAACGCCCGCCAGGCAGAGGATGCCGGGTTTGCGTTCGCCATGATATCGGATCACTACCTCCCCTGGACCACCAGGCAGGGAGAGAGCCCATTTGTCTGGGCGGTCATCGGCGGCATATCCCAGGTGACGGCAGAGCTCCGGTTGCTCACGGGTGTCACCTGCCCGACGGTCAGGATACATCCGGGCATCATCGCCCAGGCCGCGGCGACCGCCGCAGCCATGATGCCCGGGCGGTTCGCCCTCGGCCTCGGGTCAGGGGAGTACCTCAACGAGCATGTCTTCGGCGATCGCTGGCCCCCGGCGCCGGTCAGGATAGAGATGCTTGAAGAGGCGGTGGAGGTGATCAGGCTGCTCTGGAAGGGGGGCGTGCAGAACTATTACGGCGCCTTCTACGCCCTTGAGAATGCAGAGATCTTCTCGCTCCCCGAGGTTCTCCCCCCGATCTATATAGCGTCCGAGGGCCCGATCAGCGCCTCCCTGGCAGCGCGGATCGGAGAGGGGTTCATCAACGGGGGGGCAAGCGCGGAGGAGAGTCTTATCGTCTTTCGAAAATCCGGAGGTGACGATAAACCGGCGTACCAGGAGGTCTCGGTCTGCTGGGCGGAGAGCGAAGAGGTAGGACGGATGACCGCCTATGAGCAGTGGCCCATCGCGGCGAACAAGGGAGAGTTGAATCGGATCCTCCCCACACCAGCCCACTACGAACAACTGGCAACGATGGTGACACTCTGGGACGTGACGGAAGATATCCCCTGCGGCCCCGATCCCGAGCGCCATATCAAGAAGATCGAGGAGGGCATTCGGATGGGGTTCGACCACATCTGCGTCCACCAGATCGGAGAGCAACAGCAAGCGTTTATGGAGTTTTACCGGGAAGAAGTCCTGCCACACTTCCAGTAGGGTGCAGGCCGCCAGGGAGATGATTCATGCCCCTTGCCGATCAAGGCCACTCCAGGATGAATGCAGGAAGAGATGAGGCGAACATCCGCCGGGTCTGCGGACGGCAAAGACCAGGGCAAGAGCTCGCGGAGATACACGCTCTTTTGACCTCCAGGCCCTCCGGGGGCGGCGGTACGGGATCTCCAGTCCGTCCCCACCGGATACCGGCGGCGCCTCTACCCACGGGTGATGGAGCAGCTCTTTGATACCCACCACCCCCTCATATCCGCCGCCCGCTGGTTGAGTTCCAGAAGTTCTGTGGGATGATCGAGAGGACATGCCTCACCCGGGAGAGCGATCTACACCTGAGCCTCCTCTACTACCTCCTCGCCAACCCGATGGGTTTTGAGGTCGAGATCAGGGATAAGGCCGACGGCGTCGAGAACGCCCTCTGCCCGACAAAACAGAGTGATGTATGATCAATTGGTTGAGAAGTATCCGAGTCCGCCGGTGATCTCGCTGACCTTCTCGTAATGCTTGGTGTCGTGCGGAGTGACGATGGTGAGTGAAGGCACGACCACCCCGAACCTATGCTCGGGGAACCAGTAAGAGCCGCGCCCGTAATCATTCGACGCGTTCTTCACGTGGACCACGGCATGCTCCAGATCGACAGTCTGGACCCTGGCACCCTCGAAGTTGAGTACATCAAGTACTTTCTGTCTCAAATCTGATTTTCCAAGGAGGAGGACGAGGAGCCCGATGCCGCTATCGATCTGATAGTTTATGGTTACGACAGCGTCCTCCTCGAGCAGGCGAACAGTGACATTCTCGACGGTGATGTAGCTATACCGCTCATCGCTCCCCGCTGCCGCAGGGGCGGCGAGCACAGCTATGAGCATCAGCACAACCCCTGCTGTCACCCATCTCATGATAGAATGGTTGTTCCGAGAGTGATAAAACCTTTATGGTAGCCTCATGTCCAAGAGCCCCTATGTCAGAGATATGGACAGATCGCCGCAAAATATATGGTTTCTACGGTGCCCACTCGGCTTGTAGCGCATTCTCGAAGGGTCCCCCCTGGAACGCTTCCCCCATCCGCCGCCCACCACCCCGGGTAGGGAGGCAAAAAAAGAGTTGATCCTTCACTTCAGCTGAGTGAGGACGATCTCAATACTTGAGACGTTTGTCTTGCCGGTATCGGTATCGATCATCTCAGTTGATGTAAAGATCCCTTTCTTGCTCACGTTCTCCAGGAACCGGTTGAGCGCGATCTCCGCTGTATCGACGGCGCGAGAGATCGCCTTCCCTCTGGCCTTGATTGCGACTTCTTCAGCTCCGTTGTTGAACTGGGTGACCACCGCGAGCACATAGTTCATGACTGGTTTATTCCCTACGAATACTGTATTATCTTTCATAGCTATTAGCCCACCTCGTCTAGAGATACTTCCTTGAGTATATCAGCTCTGCGTTGAGAACGGATGCACCTGCAGCCCCACGGATGGTGTTGTGCCCGAGCGCAATGAACCGTAATCCTTCCCGAATTCTCCCGACGGAGACCGTCATGCCCCGCCCACGGTTACGGTCGAGTCGTGGTTGCGGGCGGTTGGACTGGTCGAGGAGCTCAACTGCTTTTGCCGGTTGTAAGGGTAGATTGCTGAAGGGAGACTTAAAGGTTGCGTAAGCTTTTTTCACTTCATCGACTGACTCCGTAACGTCGACCCAGACGGCCATGGTGTGCCCATCAATGACCGGGACCCGGTGGCAGCTTGTGCTCACCTTGAACGGGGCCGGGATCACCTCAGAGCCATTGAACGTCCCCATGATCTTTACGATCTCAGTCTCTATCTTCTCTTCCTCGTCCCCGATATACGGGACAACGTTATCGTAGATATCCATGGCTGCAACGCCGGCAAACCCGCCCCCTGAGATTGCCTGCATGGTTGCTGCACGCACATCATGAAACTCGAACGATCTGAGGGGTGCGAGAGCCAGGGCAAGGACGATCGTCGAGCAGTTCGGATTGGTCACGATGAACCCCCCGCGCCCCCGGTCCCGCTGGATGTCGATCAGGCCCAGGTGATCTGGGTTGATCTCAGGTATCACCAGGGGAACGTCCGGATCCATACGGTGCGATCGGGCGTTGCTGCAGACGGCGATACCCGCTTCGGCGATCTCGGTCTCAAGCGACGTCGCTACATCGGCAGGGAGCGCCGAGAAGACAAGATCGCAGCCCTTCAGACTCTCAACGGTTGTGGGAGTGATGACGATATCGCTGACCGTATCCGGGTACGGCGCGTCGAGACGCCAGTTAACCACCTTGCCGTACGGTTTTCCTGCACTCCGTTCAGAAGCGGTGAGTGTCTGGAGATGAAACCAGGGATGATCCGCTAAAAGCTGAACGAAGCGCTGTCCCACTGCCCCTGTGGCACCAAGCACTCCTACATTGATCATAGACGAAAATATCTCTTGTGCTAGTGGTATTAAAAGAGTGTGTTTTCTTATTCCATCGTGATAGCCTCAGATGGACACTCATCAACACAGGTCTCGCAATCCACACAGAGATCAGGATCTACTTTTGCTTTGCCGTCCACCATGGTGATCGCCTCAGATGGGCAGACATCCACGCAGGTCTCACAACCGGTACACTTCTCAATATCAACGACTGCTGGCATTTTTCATCCTCTTGAAGTATGTTTCTTTGGTGAATCAAAAATGAATTACCCCGCGTTCACGGGCGGGATTTCTCAGCTGCCATCCCCCTCCCCAACGGGAGCCCGTGTCCACAGGCTCGATGGCGCGTATGTTGCGGCACCTGATACGGCTCCCTTCGACTTGAATCGTGGGAATCCTTTCTTCTCACGGAAGGATCGAGTGGAGGCATCATCGAGGTTCCTGTTCGCGCACTGGAGTGACTGGGAGTTGACTTCTTTGAGCCACAGATGCTCCTCTTTGAGGGCGGGAAGGCGGGTGTTCAGATCGAAACAGGAGAGCTTTTGACCATCCTGTTCGTATGCTCGAATCTCCTGCTCCAGGGAGTGATTATACACAGACCGACAGGCATGGACGTGGTGCATGAGGAGCGGAACTTGCCCTCTCGACGGATACATCCGATACTTGTAGGCTTGGAGCATGCAAGTAGGGTTGGACTTCATAATTACATATAATTTTTTATCTTGCAGGGCTCTCGGGGTGGAGCGCCCGTCCCCGCACCTATTTGTTGGTCGAGGTCTTTTCGCTCCGCCCCCGCAAGAAAAAGCGATCTTTACCGTATCCCCAGAACTTCCTGCATCGTGTAGATGCGTGGCTCCTTCCCGATAACCCAGCGGGCGGCCCGGATAGCTCCTTGTGCGAACACTGCGCGGTCGTAGGCGCGGTGGGAGATCTCGATGCACTCAAAATTCCCCGCGAAGAGGACCGTATGATCGCCGACGATATCACCACCCCGGATGGCGTGCACACCGATCTCACCCTTTCGCTCCGCCATACCCGCGCGGCCGTAGACCTTCTCGCGCTCACCGAGCTCCTGATCCAGGATCTGGAGGATCGTCTTTGCGGTGCCGCTCGGAGCATCCTTCTTGTAGCGATGATGAGCTTCGGTGACCTCGATATCGTAGTCGCCAAGCTCACGGGCGGCCTCGCGCACGAGTTCCCAGAAGATGTTGACACCGACAGAGAAGTTGCTCGATATCACCGCGGGGACGCTTCCCTCGACGGCGCTCCGGATGATCTCCCCCTGCTCAGGGGAGAACCCGGTCGTCCCGACGACAAGCGCCACGTTGTTCCTGGCCGCCGCCCTGATGTTCTCGACCGCAGCGGCTGCGACCGTGAAGTCGATGAGGATATCCGACTCCGTCTCTTTGAGGAATGCATCTATGCGCGCCGAGGGAACCACCTCCTTCCCAAAGAGCGTTCCTTCCCGTATATCAGTCCCGCCGACCAGCTCCAGGTCGGGCGCATCATCGACGATCCGGCCGATCATGGTGCCCATCCGACCCAGGGCGCCGGAGACAGCTACCTTAATCATAGTTCTCCAGCACCCTCCTCAGCTGCTCCGTCTTCCCCTCATCCAGCTCATCGAGCGGCAACCTGACCGGTCCTGCTGCCATTCCAAGGATCTCCACCGCTTTCTTCACGGGGATGGGATTCGTATCGATGAACATCGCCCGGAAGAGTGGAGAGAGCTCAAAGTGCAGGTCCAGTGCGCGGGCAAAGTCGCCTGCGCGGTAGGACTCGTACATCTGCGACATCCGGCGGGGATCAGCATTGGCGGCGACCGATATCACACCCGCGCCCCCCAACGCGAGAATAGGAAGGGTCATGGCGTCATCCC
>JAAZOW010000086.1 GCA_012797575.1 Methanomicrobiales archaeon
ACCTCCCGTGACCGACCCCGGGCAGGGCGCTCCCTGCTACCCGGTGCCGAAGATCTATCCTATGCGGTCGAACGGAACGCCGAGTGCATCCGCCACGCCCTTCCCGTAGGCCGGGTCGGCCTTTGAGCAGTTCTCGATATGTCGGACCATGATGTACTCAGGCACGCCCTCCATGGCGCGTGCGGTGTTCTCGAAGAGGACCTGCTGCTGCTCCGGGCTCATCAGGCGGAAGAGCTTGCCGGGCTGGGTGTAGTAGTCAGAGTCATCCTCACGGAAATCCCAGGCTCCCGCCATACCAGAGATCGCAAGGTACGGTTCCCGGTACTCGGGCTGCTCCTGCCACTCGCCGAAACTGTTCGGCTCGTAGCCGATGATGGAACCGGCGTTGCCGTCCACGCGGACCTGGCCGTCGCGGTGGGAGGGATTTACAAAGCAACGGGGACGGTTGACCGGTATCTGGTGGTGGTTGACACCCAGGCGGTAGCGCTGTGCATCCCCATAGGCGAAGAGGCGACCCTGCAACATCTTGTCGGGCGAAAACCCGATCCCCGGCACCACGGCGGCGGGGTTGAACGCCGCCTGCTCCACGTCCTGGAAGTAGTTGTCGGGGTTCCTGTTCAGCTCGATCACGCCCACCTCGATCAAGGGAAACTCACCCGTGTACCAGACTTTGGTGACGTCGAAGGGGTTGTAGGGCATCTTCTCCGCCTCCTCCTCGGTCATCACCTGGATGTACATCCTCCAGCGAGGGAAGTCACCCCTCTTGATGCTCTCGAAGAGGTCGCGCTGGTGACTCTCGCGGTCTCTGGCGATGATCGCCTCTGCCTCCTGGTCGGTCAGGTTCTTGATACCCTGCTCTGTGTGCAGGTGGAACTTGACCCAGACGCGATCACCTTCCGCGTTGATCATACTGAACGCGTGGCTGCCAAAACCGTGCATATGGCGGTAGGAGAGCGGGATCCCGCGATCGCTCATGGTGATGGTCACCTGGTGCAGGGACTCGGGTAAAGATGTCCAGAAATCCCAGTTGCTGGTCGGAGAGCGCATGTTGGTGTGGGGATCGCGCTTGATGACACGGTTGAGGTCCGGGAATTTGTGGGGGTCACGTATAAAGAAGACGGGGGTGTTGTTGCCGGCCAGGTCCCAGTTCCCTTCTTCGGTGTAGAACTTCATGGCAAAACCACGGATATCGCGTTCAGCATCGGCTGCACCACGCTCACCGGCGACCGTCGAGAAACGCATGAAGATATCGGTCTCCTTGCCGATCTCGGAGAAGAGTTTCGCCTTGGTGTACCTGGTGATGTCGTGGGTTACGGTGAACGTGCCAAAAGCGCCAGATCCCTTAGCGTGCATACGCCGCTCAGGGATCACCTCCCGGTTGAAGTGGGCGAGCTTCTCCTGGTACCAGACGTCCTGCATCAGCATGGGCCCGCGTGGCCCCGCAGTCATGGCGTTCTGGTTCTCCGGCACGGGTGCGCCGGCAGCAGTGGTCAGTTTCTTTTTGTTCTCCATAACAGATCCCTCTTTTCTGGGCTCATCAGATGACTCAAGGTAAGGCAATCCCCTGATATAGACCTACCTCATGCCTGGCCTGGCGGTACCCGGCGGTGTGAGAGGGGAGATCGGGTCTCCCCCCGTTCAGGAAAGACCGGCAACCGGTTGCATCGGTTCAGTTCGCTGCGCGAGGAAGTCCAGCAGCTGGCGGTTGACATGCCCGGCATGGGTCCAGATGATCCCGTGCGGCCCGCCCTCGATCACCGCAAGGGTGCTCCCCTCAATCAGGTCATGGGTGCGCTTCCCCGAGG
>JAAZOW010000205.1 GCA_012797575.1 Methanomicrobiales archaeon
CGCCCCGGTATCCCCTTTGAGGTACTGCGGTTTGTAGGAGATCCGCACCCTGGTGTCCATCGAACCGGTATCAGGCTCGATCGCCCCGGCGAGGAGCTTTGCAAACGTGCTCTTCCCGATACCGTTCGCCCCGACGACTCCGAGGACCTCACCGTTCTGGATCTCTCCACCGTCGATGGTGAGCGAGAACTGCTCGAAATGTTTCGTCATCGCCGGGAACGTGAAGAGCTCTTCGCGGCTCGCGCCCCCCGCATGGGCCCGGGCCTCGAACGTCACCGAGAAGTCTCTGAACCTGACGTTCTCCTCCGGGAGGTAGCCCTCCAGGTATTGGTTGATCCCCACCCGGACGCCCTTCGGGTGGGTGACGACGCCAAAGACCGCCGGTTTACCGTAGGCGATATGCACGGTATCGGCAAGCATATCGAGTATGGCGAGATCGTGTTCGACGATCACGACCGGCCGCTCAAGGGCGAGCTCGCGGATCAGGTTTGCGGCGGCCATCCGCTGGTAGACATCAAGGTAGGGCGTGATCTCATCGAGGAAGTAGAAGTCGGCATCCCGCGCAAGGCAGGCAGCGATCGCCACCCGCTGGAGTTCACCACCGGAGAGGTTCCCGATCGTCCGGTCAAGGATCGGCCTGAGGGATAACCGGTCGATGTAGTGGTCGAGCCTGCCGCGCTCGTCGGTCGTCACGAGGAGATCGCGGATCGATCCCGAGAAGACTTTCGGGATCTGGTCGATGTACTGTGGTTTTACGGCGACCTTCACGTTCTTCTGTGCGATCAGCTGGAGGTAGTCGAAGAGCTCGGTCCCCTGGAAGAGGTCGAGGATCTCCTTCCAGGATACCGGGGCATCGGTCTTCCCGAGGTTTGGGATGATCGTGCCGGAGAGGATCTTGACCGCCGTGCTCTTCCCGATACCGTTCGGGCCGAGGATGCCGGTGACCTTCCCCTCGACCGGGATCGGGAGACCGTAGAGGACAAACCCGTTCGGGCCGTAGCGGTGGGTCGGCTGGTCAAGCTCTTCAGGGAGGTTGACGATATCGAGCGCGTCAAACGGGCATTTTGTGACGCAGATACCGCAGCCCACGCAGAGTTCTTCGGATATGACGGCTTTTTGGTCTTCACCGATGATGATGGTCTCATCACCGGTCCGGACACGCGGGCAGTAGAGGATGCATTCGGTGCCGCACTTGATAGGGTGACACCGATCACGGTGTACAACAGCGATCCGCATGGGTGATCACAGGACGGTGGTGGTTAAAAGGAGCGTCCAAGTCATGAACCAGAGCGCAAATGTCATGAAACTCTGGTAGAACCAGTCCTTGGTGGTCAGGTTCATGTAGTCGACCCCGAGGAGCATGAATACGTGTTTCTGGAAGGCCACGCCAGCCATCAGGAGGAGCAGGCCGACGATGCCGTTGGCCTGGAGACCGGTGACCGGGTCCGGGGTGCCGGAGAGGTAGAACGAGAGTCCCCCTGTCAGGATGCCCATGAGACAGGCTACAAGCGTCCGTTTAATCCTGTCCCTGTGCTCGACCTGTTTCTCGGCGCGTGTCCGCGGTCGTGTCGCTTCAGCTTCTGCTGCTACCGCATTGTTGCTCATGATGACACCAGTATACTTTTCCTGAAGGGGAACAGTTGCATGCCTCCCTCGGCGGCGGCAGGCGCCCTTCCGGGTTGATGGGATTCTTATATGAATAGGGTGTCACCAGTGATAAAGATAAGTACCACTGCATCATCTCATCGTACTCTTCGCAGAGGCAGCTCTCCGGTTTGGCGGCCGGGAGGCTCCCCTGCCCGGGGCGAGCTTCATGCGTGCAGCCTCTCCCGTGAGAGGCTGGTGATCTGCACTCGTGCTCCAGGTCACCGTATCTTCAAAGATCTTGGTGCGCGAGGTGTAGCGCCAACAATCACACGGCGTGACAGATACTCTGCTCCCCGCTTCAGGGCAGCACCACAGTTGAGTACCTTTCGATGAAGCAAAGCTTTCCCGCTTTCAGTATACCGGCACCCCACCCAGACTGCGCGATCATGGATACACCGGGTCACCATCTCCAGCGGTAAAGAGATCTCTCCAGGTCGGCGATTTTGCGCCTCTCCGCTCGTTTGGTGCGATAGATGCCCGGGAGATGGCATGCGAGTCCTCCGTTTCATCCCAGGAATAGTGAGCATCTTCATAGAATTCTCCGATCATAAATGCAAACCCCTATATAAATCTACACGAAAGAAAACTGTCATCTGCTTTCGGAGAGTACCATGTCTATACCTATCGCCCAACCATCCCTTGGGGTCGAGGAGAATGATGCCGTTCTTGCAGTTCTTGCCTCCGGCATGATCGCACAGGGCCCTGAAACGTCTGCGTTTGAGGAAGAGTTCGCTGCCTACTGCGGCGTCTCACATGCTGTTGCTACGAACAACGGGACTGCCGCCCTCCACGCAGCGTTGCTGGCCGCCGGGATCGGGCCTGGAGACGAGGTGATCGTCCCGGCCTTAACCTTCTTCGCGACCGCATCAGCAGTCTCGATGTGCGGGGCGATACCGGTCTTTGCCGATGTCGATCCAGAGACCGCCACGATCGATCCCGCCGCCATCATTGGGAACATAACCCCGGAGACGAAGGCCATAATCGCCGTTCATCTCTACGGCCAGCCCTGCGACGTTGCAGCGGTCCGGAGAATCTGCGATACCAACGATCTCATCTTCATCGAGGACGCGGCTCAGGCCCACGGGGCCACCTATCGGAATAGGAAGACCGGCAGCCTCGGCGACCTTGCCTGCTTCTCCTTCTATGCGACGAAGAATATGACGACTGGGGAGGGGGGGATGGTGACGACGGCATCGGACGAGTACGATGCGCGGTTGCGCCGGATCATCAACCACGGCCAGAGTGCGAAGTATCTCCACACCGAGCTCGGGTACAACTACCGCATGACCGATATCAACGCCGCGATCGGCCGGGTGCAGCTTGCAAAGCTCGATGGTTTCAACCGCCGCCGGCAGGAGAACGCCGCCTACTATGGGAGTCATATAGCAGCGCCGGGGCTCATACTTCCCGCAGTCATGCCCGGCCGAACCTCTGCCTGGCACCAGTACTCCCTGCGGGTGACCGGTGCCTTTCCCCTTTCCCGGAAGGAGTTCATGGCCTACCTCCACGAGCGCGGGATCGGCTGCGCCATCCACTATCCCGTGGCTCTCACCCGACAGCCCTACTACGCTGGGATCAACGCCTGCCCGGTCTCGGAGGTGCTCGCGATCTCGGTCCTCTCGATCCCGGTCCATCCCGGGGTCACTGACGAGGATCGGGCCTAC
>JAAZOW010000135.1 GCA_012797575.1 Methanomicrobiales archaeon
CTTGCTGATGATACCGGAGAGGGGCGGCAGACCGCAGATACCGATAGCGGCGGCCGCGAACATAAGAGCCGTCACCGGCATCTTCCTCCCGATACCCTTCATATCCGATATACGCTCCTTCCCGGCGGAGACGATGACCGCCCCCGCTACAAAGAAGAGCGTTATCTTGAGGAAGGCGTGGATCGGTATATGCACCATCGCCCCGGTCATCCCGGCGACCGAGAGCATGGAGACACCGAGCAGGATATAGGAGAGCTGGCTCACGGTCGAGTAGGCAAGCCTCATCTTGAGGTTATCCTCGGTCAGGGCGAAGAGTGATGCGGTTATGATCGTGAACGAGGCTATCAGGGCGAGGAGTGTGCCAAGGCCAAGGGACGCCATCAGGTCCATACCAAAGACCCATCCGGCGATCCGGACGATCCCGAAGACCCCGGCTGTCACGACCGCGACCGCGTGGAGGAACGCGCTCACCGGTGTCGGGGCGATCATCGCCGCGGGGAGCCAGCCGTGGAGGGGCATCCAGGCCGCCTTCACGAACCCGACCATGAAGAGGACGAAGAGGACCTGTAAGACGATCGCTGAGCCCGATCCCGCCAGGAACCCGCCGGGGACGAACGTGGTCGTTCCGGTGAGCACATACGTCAAGATGACGGCGGCGAGGAGGAAGATTCCTCCGATGAGGAGATACGCAAGATACTTCCTCCCCGCCTTCATCGCCTCCGGCGTCTCGATATGGACGACGAGCGGGTAGGTGATGATCGTCAGGATCTCGTAGAATATAAAGAGCGTCAGCAGGTTCTCCGAGAAGGCTATGCCCACAGCAGCGGCTATGGCGACCGCGAAGCAGAAGTAGAACCTCGTCTGCGCATGTTCCCGCCGTGCCCGCATGTAGCCTATGGCGTAGAAGGAGTTTAGCAGCCAGAGGACGGCGGCGGTGAGGGCAAAGACCATCCCGAAGGCATCCACCCGCAGGGCAAAATCGCCTCCGGGGACCATCGGGAGGAGCGATATCGTGATCCGGCTGCCCGAGAGGATGGATGGGAGCATAGCAAGAACCGCCCCGAGCATCGCCACTGCGGCCGTGATCGTGACTCCCTCCCGGATGTTTTCATACCGTCCGATGAGCAGGATCAGCACCGACGCGAGGAGCGGAGCGGCGATGGCCACCACCGGGAGCAGGCTGAGATCATTCACCATATCAGGCACCCCCCAGGAGGAGCGCCGCCGCAGGGCCGACGATCTCCATCAAGCCCTCGACGAAGATGCCGAGGAAGAGGCAGAGGAGGGCGAGGACGACCATCGGGGCGAGCATCGAGGCGGGGGCTTCAAGCGTCCGAGCACGACGACCTCCGTCACGGTTACCCCTGAAGTAGGCGATCTCGATGAACCGCCAGATGTACCCGACCGCGAGGAGCGATCCGAGCAGGAGGATGGCCGCATAGGCCCAGTGGCCCGCCTCAAGTGCCCCGAGGACAAGATAGTATTTGCTCATGAACCCGATCGTGGGGGGGATACCGATCATCGATGCCCCGGCGAGGGCGAACGCGGCACAGGAGATCGGCATCACCTTTGCAATCCCCTCGAGATCTGAGAGCCGTGACGTTCCCACCCGATAGATGATCAGTCCTGCGACCATGAAGAGGCACCCTTTCATCACGGCATGGCCGAGGATGTGAAGGATTCCTCCTTCGAGTGCAACCTGGTTTGCGACGCCGAGCGCAAACATGATGTACCCGATCTGGCTGACGCTTGAGTATGCGAGCATCCGTTTGAGGTCGCTCTGCGCAATCGCAAGCACCGCGCCTGCGATCATCGCAACCGTCGCTATGAAGAGGATGAACCCGGTAACAGGGAAGACATCGATGATGTATGCTGTGGTGAAGATCGTGAAGATGATCCGGAGCAACGCATAGACGCTCACCTTCGACATCACGGTCGATATGAGGATCGTCACCGCAGAGGGAGATTCGGCATACGCATCGGGGAGCCAGATGTGGAGCGGGAAGAACGCTGCCTTGATGGAATACCCGATGACAAGGAAGAGGAACCCGGCATGGACCGTTGCGAGTTCGAAGGATGCAGGGAGCAGCCGGGCCATGTCCAGCATATTCAGCGCGCCAGTCGCGGCATAGAGGTTTCCGGTGCCGATGAGGATGAACCCTCCTGCGATCGATCCGAGTATGAGGTAGTTGAAGCTTGCCAGATACGAACGCGGCTTGCGGGCCGAAGCGATCAGGGTGTATGCGGCGATCGACGATATCTCAAGGAAGACGTAGAGGTTGAATATATCGCCCGTGATCGTCATGCCGACGAGGCCGGTCACGAGGAGCTGGAAGAGCACGTAGAATGAGACTGTCTTTTCCGGCCCGATCTCGTGCTCAACGCTCCTTCGCGCATAGATCGCTGTCGCCGCGGCAAGGAGCAGGATGGTTACCAGGACAAAGCCGTTGAAGCTATCTATGGCAAGCTCGATCCCGAGCGGCGGTGCCCACCCGCCAAGGTGGTACCGGATCGGCCCTTCTCGCATCACCTGCGCGAGGATGATGACTGCGGCTCCGAACTGGGAGAGTATCGTCACGAGCGATATGGGGTAGCAGAACCTCCGATCCCACCATCCAGCAACGAGTATCAGGAGCGAAGCAAGGATGGGGATGGTTATCACGAGGACCGGAAGATGCTCTATCAGCGTCATCGTCGCCTCAACTCCTGCACCAGGTCGGCCTCATCGATGACACCGTACTCTTCGTGTATCCGGACGATGAGCGAGAGACCGACCGCGGTCACGCTCACACCGACGACGATCGCGGTCAGTATGAGAACGTGCGGAAGTGGGTTGACGTAGAGCGCATCCACCCCTTCGGGGAGGTAGATCGGTGCGGTCCCCCCTCGCACCTCGCCGAGCGATATGTAGAAGAGGAATATGGCGGTCTGGAAGATGTTGAGCCCGATGAGCTTCTTCACCAGGTTCTGCTTTGCGATCAATGCGTAGAGCCCGATCAGCATCAGGATGATCGCCATCCAGTAGTTGTACCGCGCGAAGAAGAGCTCGTAAAGTGGCTCTATCATGAAGATTCGCCCCCTCTGTCACTCATATCGTAAATGATCGACGTCATAGTCGCCATCACGGTGATGCCGATACCGACCTCGACCGCGTCGATGAGGTAGCCATGGAGGTGTGGAA
>JAAZOW010000212.1 GCA_012797575.1 Methanomicrobiales archaeon
AGTTTATACTTCATATTGGGTAGACTATATTATGACACTCAGTGTTGGTATAGTTATCGTAATGACGAAGGGGCGGAGCGCCCGTCCCCGATCTCGCGACCGGGGACTTCCCACTTCGCCCCGAGAGCCCCACAAGTTAAACGTCGATCTAGAGGGTGAGATTCGAAATTTGCGGGATGAATGGAACCGGATATGAGCCGGTGTCTGCTCGATACGAGCATTCTCATCTACTTCACTAAAGGCGGTGCGCTGCTTCTGGAGGCAGGCGCACTAGCTGACTGAGCGGTCCTGCGACACGAAACTCACCGATATCGCGGGGCTGGTCCGACTCGTGGATCAGGCCAAGAGTGAGGCGAACGACTGACGGAACAGCGCCCGGCGGTTCAACCGGCTCTCGGCGTATCACAGGGATGACTCAGCCCCCGCCCGACTGCTACATACATTGTCGGGGGATCGTGACCGCGGGATCGAAGAACCTATTCCTCCCTTGAGTCCCTCGATGTAGAACTCGAGTCGCCCCATGCATCTGCTTCCTCACGGGTCACTCCGGTGGCCATACATCTCAGCAGATCCAGGGAGTAGGCTGGAGAGAGAAAATCCTATCAACACGAGGTATTCGAATCCACAGGTATCCCTGGAGCGATACCCCGGTCAGAACTTCCGATATATCTTGCTTCGGCGTCCGACACCGATGACATTGATCACCAGGAGGTCATCTATGATCAAAAGAATTGCCCGGTAACCCCCGACCCTGAGCGAGTAAAACGGCGGGTTATTCGAGCCTTTCAGTTTTTTGAGGTGTGCTTTTGGGTCGGCCTCATCGGCGAGCGATGCAATCTCTTCACCTATCCGGACTGCTATAGGCCGCGGAATGCTTCTGAGGTTATGGCGGGCCGTCGCGGTGACGACCACCTGATAGGTCATTCCCCTTTCAGCTCCGCCATGACCTCATCCAGAGTGTAGACTCTCCTGGCACGGAGATCTTCAAGCGACCGTTCGAGATCCCGGATCGCCTCGTCATTGAGAGGTTCCTCGTCGACCGCTATATCGACCAGGCGCCCGATAACCTCGTTATATGACTCCTGAGGATGAGTTTTCAGGGCGTTGAGCCGATCCCGGAGGCTGGAGTCGATCCTGACTGTGACGCTTGTCATACAGACGTATACTCGTGTCTACACTATGAAGGTTTCCACGATTGTGAGCGGATACACTGGAGACCGGTGGAGATTAGCTTCCGAACAATTTTGAAGCCTGTTTCAGATTTTGGAATTCACTCGCTCACTTCCTCCAATAGCTCTTCTTTGCTGTCAGTTCCTGGAATATCCCTCCAATCGTGGCGATCAGATGCTCATGACCTGCGACAACTATCACCCCGGGGTGGTCGAGGAGGTGCTCGATCATCGCCTGGCACGACCGCGAGGCTGTCGATGGTGATGACGCCGGGGTGCTGTGCCGGTTTTCCTGCAAGGTTTGAAGCACCCGGCGTCATCTCCCCTCCCCCTCTTCCTTGTCTTAGGCCTCCGGGGATCGCTTTGTAATATATCTGTAACAGTCAATCGCAAACGATGGCTCCCATGCACAAACCCCACGCTAAAGCACTGCAGAGATCCTCTTAGCACCTCTACTGATGCCCGGGTTTTTTGCATGGTAGATTGCCGACACAGGCTGGATAGGACGAAAACTTCATCACTCACGCTCCCCGAAGAGCCGCGTCATCATTCAAAAGACTGATACAGGTGAGCATCATATCACCTAGCATAGTACGGTCGGAATGGCAGGGCACACATTGACCAGGACAGTACTCGAGACCCTCGTCGCGATACTCACCAAAAAACGATGCCGAATGGATCGCGATCTTTGGCTCGTATGCTCGGGGAAATGTCGGCCCGGCGAGCGATATCGATATCCTGGTCAGGTTCGCCCGCAAAAAAAGCCTTTTTTTCGCTCGTCCAGATCGAGGATGAACTCGCCTGAGCTCTAGGCATGAATGTGGACCTCGTCACCGAGACCGCCGTGAGCCCTCAACCTTTGCCGATGCAATATACCGTGATGCCGTAGTGATCTATGACGCCCCGCGTATCTCCGTCACATCCTTGACGCCATAATCAGCATCGAGGAAGATAGAAGAACTCAGAGACCAACGGTTGGAACGCGCTGGGGTCGAGCGCATGCTGACTATCATCGGTGAGGCGGCAAAAGAATGGTCTCGCCGGAGTTACGCAAAAGAGTATCCGGAGATCCCCTGGAGGGAAGCAGCCGGAATGCGGGATAAAGACGTTACCCCCCGCCAAGCCCCCTCACAATCACCGCCACGACCCCGCCGACGATCCCCCCGGCGCCGGCTCCCATAGCTGAGAGCCTCCTCTCCTCCCCGGCCCGCCACCCCTCAAGCCGGCCCTCAAACTCTTCATCACGGGCCTCCATCTGCTGCAGTATCCGGCAGATCCACTTCACGCCCCGGTTCGTCTCGTAAGACCGAGCTCCCGGGTAGTCTTTCCTTCGGTCATCCTGGTAACCCTCCTTGAAGATACGTGGGGGCTCCGGCCCAAAAAGCCTGACCGTAACGCTTATATTCAAGAATCAGAGCCCATTTCGGCCTTTCTGATACAGTCAGATCCATATCCCCAAACGCCGACCCTATAGTTGTCTGTCGATTCCCGGGAACCCTGGCAGGTAGGAGAACAAACCCATGGCAGACTTCGTAGAGAAGACCGTAAACAAATCAGCACTCCGGGAACTCACGTTCCCTATCCCCGATGTGGAGACGTTTGATGAGATCGTCCAGTCCGTCATCGACGACAACCCCTTCGGGTGCGTCGGCTACACGACCAAGGCCGGCCAGACCATCGCCCCGGTCATCCGGAACCGCGAGCACTACACCGCAAAGATGGACTTCATCGACGGCGCGGGCAAGCGCGTCGGGACCGTCTCCCTGCAGTTCTCCTCGATCGTCGCCTTCAACCTGCGCCGGCACCATCCCCCGGTACTCCTTATGCCCGGCAAAGACCACCACCGCATCCGCACCGGCAAGCACC
>JAAZOW010000220.1 GCA_012797575.1 Methanomicrobiales archaeon
ATTAAGTAACTTTGTGATATATCTGCTGGTATATCAACTGGTTAGGAGGTGATGAACTGATGAAGATCTATGCACGAGAGCGTCAGAAGGTCGGTACCGGCGTGAAACAGCCACGGTTCCGCGTTGTCGCCGTCGCTGAAGAGAAGGGTGACGAGAAGCACCTGAAGGTCGAAGGGGTCCACTTCAGGAAGGTCGAACTCGAAGAGATCGCAAAGGACCTTGGGGCTGAGATCGTCTATCTCGAGGAGATGCCCGAAGAAGAACGGGGTGAGATGAAGAAGGAGGCGGCCTGATCAGACCGCCCCTCTTTTCCCATGCAAGGTATCAGTACTTCTACGATCAGATGTCCAACCATGACCATGACGATATAATCGATGCAGCCATCCGGATCCTCCTCGAAGTGGACCGGCAGATGACCATCAGCTTTTCTCCCGGCGGCGTCTCCATACGTTTCCCCACGACCCGAAGGCTCGCCGAATACCTCGGTATCCCCCACTACTACGTCCTGCCCCAGTTCGGCGCGATGGAGCGGGACGGACTGATCACCCGCATCGAACGGGTCGGTATATCGACCACGACGGCAGGGACCGAGCAGATCCTCAAACTCATGGCAGAGCGTTACCGGGAGCGCGCAGAGGAGATCCTGGGTGAGGAGATCTTCCAGGCGCTACAGGCACGCGCGGACGACAAGGGATAGGCGTGCAGGGGGGATCGGTGCCGCCACACAAGGGTGTTCGCCTGCCCGGAAGCGTCCGCGAATAGAGTGAGAACCCCGGATCATCTTCATTCGGTGTGCCCATGACCTCTCCAGGTATCATGTGGCCTTTCCATGGACCGGGCCGATGGTGGAGACCTCCTCCCCTTCAACCCCACACGTTAACTCCCTCACCGGCCAACCATTCTCCTACAATGCAGGCAAGCGATCCCCTCCTCATCGGCGCGGTATCCCTCGATACGTTCCTTGTGTTCCTCTTCACCCTCCTCGCGTTTCTCTTCCTCGGAAACCTGATCTACATGCTCCTCCGGCGGGTGCTCGACGGTCGGATCTCGCCGGGGACCGCCAAGTGGGCGGCAGCCATCCTGCAGTACGTCGTCATCATCGGTGGGATCTACGGGAGCGCCCGCCACCTCCTCGCCTTCGACCTGAAGGCTGTCGCCACGTCGCTCGGGATCCTCGGTATCGTCGTAGCCGCCTCATCGAGCCAGGTCATCCAGAACATCCTTGCCGGCATCCTGATCACGATCAACCGCCCGGTCCACCTCGAGGAATGGATAATCGTCGGAGAGAGACCGACGACGGGGCTCTGCAAGGTGCGCGATATATCCTTCACGACGACGATCCTCCAGGGGCTTGACGGCGGTCTCATCCTCATGCCGAACTCGAGCATCATATCATCAAAGGTCGTCAACTACTCACGAGGCGGGCTCCTGGAGATCCAGGTCTCGCTCTCGGTCCCGGTCGCGACAGATCTCCTGCGGGTGCGCGAGATAGCGCTCACGGTGGCGCGGGACGATCCCCTGATCCTCCCAAACATCGGTCCGGCAGGCCAGACCAGGGCACAGGGACTCTTCGACCTCCCCTACATCAGACGCCTCCGCGCTGACCGCCCCGCCCTTACGCAGTTCGAGCCCACCGTCTTCATATCGTCGGTCAGCGATGGCTGGATCAAGCTGACGATGCGGGCCTGGATCACCAAGATCCCCCGAAAAGACGAGATCGCCTCCCGGTACCTGAGAGAGATCCTCAGATGCCTGCAGGCCGAGGAGATCCCGGTCAGGGCCGAGATCTCGTGACGAAAGGACTTAACCTCCTCCCCGCTCATCTTTCTATACATGCCGGAGAGTGTCTCGGTCCCTGCCACCGGGGTCGCCCTTGATGCGGTTCTTGCGTTCCTCGTTGCATTCATAGGGTTCCTCTTCATCGGTAACCTCGCCTACCTTCTCCTCCGAAGGGTGCTTGGTGGGCGGGTCTCGCACGGGACTGCCAAGTGGGCGGCGACCATCCTGCAGTACGGTATCACCATCAGCGGTATCTACGCAAGCGCCCACTACCTCCTCGCCTTCGACCTGACGGCCTTTGTTGCCTCGCTTGGGATCCTCGGTATCGTCATAGCGTTCTCTTCACGCCAGATCATCCAGAACGTCATCGCAGGCGTCCTGATCACGATCAACCGACCGGTCCAGCTCGAGGAGTGGGTGATCGTCAGTGGAAGGCCGGAGACAGGGCTCTCCAGGGTGCGGGATATCTCTCTCACGACGACGATCCTCCAGGGGCTCGATGGAGGTCTCGTCCTCACACCGAACTCGAGCATCATATCATCAAAGGTCATCAACTACTCCCGGGCCGGGCTTCTCGAGGTCTCGATCCCGCTCGCTGTCCCGGTCACAGCGGATCTCACACGGGTGCAGGAGATCGTCCATCAAGCCGCGCACGACCATCCTCTGATCCTCCCCCACGTCGAGCCGTCTGAACGATCAGCCATCCAGAATCTCTTTGATCTTCCCTACATCGGACGCCTCGCGTCCGATCTCCCCCACCCTACCCTTGCTCTGTTCGAGCCGAAGATGCAGGTCTCGTCGATCAAGGAAGACTGGATCCGGTTGACGGTGCGGGTCTGGATCCGGCAGATCCCAAGGAAGGATGCGATCGTCTCTGAGTACCTCGAGAGCATCATCGAGAGTCTGAAAGCAGAAGATCTCCTCGATAAGAAGGCCCCGGAAGGAGAACCCGCTCCAGAGCCTCTGGCGTGCCCCATCCCGAACATCCAAAAGGAGGTGGAGACATAGAACCGATGGGAGCTACCGTGGAGAGAGACGGCGCCGATGAGAGAGGCATCAGGTTTACCCTCGAAGAGGTCGCCGGATCCGTCGGTGACTTCGGCACCATATTTCCCATCATGCTCGGCGTCGCCATCGTCTGCCCGGACGTGAACATCAGCCATTTCTTCCTCTTCCTTGCTGCCTGGTTCATCATCGCCGGGCTTTACTACCGTCTTCCTATCCCCATCGAGCCTATGAAGGCAATTGGTGCGGTAGTCATCGCTGGAGGCCTCTCGGGGGGCGAGATCGTGGCCTCAGGCATCGTCGTCGGCGCTATATTCTTCATCATCGGCCTTGTCGGCGGTATGTCCTGGATAGGGGACCGGATCCCGCGAAGCGTCATCCGAGGCGTCCAGGCAGGGCTCGCACTCCTCCTCCTCAAGACGTCGCTTGGCTATATATCCCAGGATCTCTACTTCGCAGCCTTCTCTATCGGGATCATCGTTGTATTCTTCATAGCGTCACAGCGCACAAGGGTACCGGACATCTCCGCGCTTCTGGTTCTCGCAATCGGGCTCGGTGTGGGGATCGCCACCCAGGGGATGCCACCGTTCCGCCTGATCCCCATCCCAACTCTTATAATCCCCGCATCGACAGATTTCATAGCAGGTACATGGGATCTTGCTCTCCCGCAGATCCCCCTCACGCTCGCAAACGCCATCCTCGCGACATCACTCCTCACCTACGACTTCTTCCCGAAGAACGGAGTGAACCCTGACCGGCTCTCCCTGACCCTCGGTACTATGAACCTCGTATCAACGCCGCTCGGGGGGTTTCCGATGTGCCACGGCGCAGGCGGACTCGCTGCCATGTACCGGTTCGGTGCGAGGACCGGCGGAGCAAATATCATCGCTGGAATCATCGTCTTGCTATTCGCTGTCGCCTTTGCCCCGCCGGAGGTGCTGACCCTCATACCGCTCGGGGTCTTTGGTGCACTCCTGGTCTTTGTTGCGCTGGAACTGGGGAAGCATAGCGCAAAGACCGAGTCATACCTGGTCACGGGAGTCATCGCCGTCCTAACCCTCGCAGTCGGCATCACCGCTGCGTTCATCGTAGGTATGATCCTCGCCTACGCCCAGGAGCGCTGGAGGAAGAAGCCGCAGTCCGGAGTTGCTGGTCAATAACCAATCACCGTCTTTCAGGCCGGGGAGGAATGCCTCCACGCTGCCCCACACACTGCTCTTTGGGCGATAGGTACACTCCGCTACCGATGAAAACCATTAATGTTCATGCAGTCCAGATTGAATCTAACCTGGATTACATCAATATCCAATAATTTGCATAACCCTAACCCAGATTGTCCCGGATCTATGGAAGAATGATCAGGTAGAAGCCGAAGGCATAAGGAGGAGATAATGGCAATCAAGAAATCTGAACTCTATAGCTCGCTCTGGAGCAGCTGCGATTGAGCTCCGGGGGGGCATGGATGCTTCACAGTACAGGGACTACATCCTCACGCTACTGTTCGTGAAGTACGTCTCCGACAAGTAATACCGACCGGTTCAGGGAACTGATGGACCAGTTCATGCCGCAGTGGCGACACCACCGGGATCTGCTCAACCAGGCACCGCTCAGCCACGAGACCTGGCTATACTGAGATGCCATCCGGGAACCCCCGGCAGATCAGATCACGCTTCTTCTGCCCAAAAGCTCCAGAGGCAACGCAGGGGAATGCAAACCCGCAAAACCCCCTTTGAGGCCGGACTCCCCATCCAGCGCTGGACGGGGGAATCACAGACCCAAAACCCCGGCCCGAAGATTCATGGTCCTGCCGGGAGAGATAGAGTGGAGAATCGCCCATGGATGGTATCACCGCGCTCGGCCTCATCGCTGGGGCGCTCACGACACTCTCATTTGCACCGCAGGTCGCGAGAGCGTGGCGCACGCGGTCGACCGCCGACCTCTCTCCTGCCATGCTCATCATCTTCCTCGCCGGAATCCTGCTCTGGCTCGTCTACGGTATCATAAGAGAAGATCTCGCCATCATCGCAGCAAACGGCGCCACCGCCATCCTCATCAGTCTGATCATATCAGTAAAGGCGAAGCACGGGTGAGGTCGCTCACCCGCGGATGACGTGGATCGCCGTCGCCTTGACCGAGAGGGTGACGGCCATCCCCGGAATGAGCGCAAGATCACGCACCGACCGCCGGGTCAGGACGGCGGTCAGCATGGCACCCGCATCCACCTTAACCTCAGCAATGGGACCGTTCTCCACGACCGAGGTGACCTTCCCGGTCAGCGTGTTCCGGGCGCTGGTATGCCGCCCATCCCCAACGGCAACGACGAGATCGTCGGCCCGGATGCAGAGGGTGACCCTCTCACCCGCCGGCGCATCCGTCACCACCTCAAAGGCCAGTCCCCCGGAGATCACTGTCGCGTGCCCATTCTCGTTTGTCTTCACCACTCCATCGAGGATGTTCTCGATCCCGATGAACGACGCAACGTCCCGGCTCTTTGGTGTATTCAGGATTACGCCCGCCCTCCCTTCATCCACAAGACTCCCGTCGATGATCACCGCCATCCGCGTGGCGAGCAGGTTCGCCTCCCGGCGGGAATGGCTCACCTGGACGATCGTGAACCCATCCTCGCGGTGGAGTCGCCGGAGATCGTCGATGAACTTCTCCTGCGTGACCGGGTCGAGGGCTGAGAGTGGCTCATCGAGGAGGAGGATGTCAGGTTTCACCGCGACGGCCCGTGCAAGCGCCA
>JAAZOW010000285.1 GCA_012797575.1 Methanomicrobiales archaeon
AGATGAAGCGCGGGATGCAGAGGATCCAGGAGAAACTCGCCAGAGTCCTCGACGCCGAGACCCGCCGGGCCGGGGTCGAGGTCGTCTACGGTGCTGAAGGCAGGCTGGAGGGTGACCGGGTCTACGTCGACGATGAGGAGAGCCAGGCCGATGCGGTCATCGCTGCCACCGGATCGCGGGCGGCGATACCCGATATACCCGGTATCGATATACCCGGCGTCTACACCTATCAGACGCTCCACGAGATGGACGACCTCCCGCGCCGCATGGTCGTCATCGGCGGCGGGGTGGTGGCGGCCGAGTTTGCCCACATATTCAGGTCGTTCGGGTCGGAGATCGATATCGTCACCCGGCGCGGATTGCTCCCGGGTTTCGATGCGAAGCTGCGCTCCGCCATGATACGCCACGACCTTGCCGGGATCACCATCCACAAAGAGACGGATGTTGTAAGCATCGAAGGGGGTGCCCGCGTCAGGTCGGTCTTGCTTGCCAGCGGTGAGGAGATAGACGCTGATGCCGTCTTGCTTGCCACCGGACTCGCCCCCCGGTCTGAGTTGCTCCAGGGACTCCGCAAGCGGCCGGACGGCGCGGTCATCGTGGACCACCATATGCGCACGAGCGTGGAAGGGGTCTACGCTGCAGGCGATGTCATCGGCCCGCCCTACCTCACACCCGCAGCACGCCGGGAGGGTGTGGTGGCGGCCCAAAACATCCTCGGACACCCTGCCGTCATGGACTACACAGGCATACCGCAGGTGCTGAGCCTCCGCTACGACTACGCCATCGCCACGACAGGGGCGGCCGACGATGGGAGTATCAACCTCTCAGCCCCCTCTCCCGCCGGACCAGGATCGTTTTGGGATGTGGCTGCTGGCTGGAGTGGGGTTGCTCAGATCAGGGTCGACCCCGGGACTGGCCGGATCATCAGGGTCGCGGCAGGCGTCCCGGGCGCATCACCCCTCCTCTCCTACATCGGCTACCTGATGAAACAGGGCATCACCGCCAGCGACTTCGACGATATCGTCGAGGTCCATCCCTCGACCGACGGCGTCTACGGACTCGCCCGCTACGCTGCCGGCATGCTCCGGAAGGGAGGGGAGTGAGCCTCCGGGGTCAGGAACTCCTGAACATCTGCCCGAACTTCGGGATAAAATCTTTTTTCCGGGACATGACCCCCTCGAGCCGGCGGGGCTGGTCCCGCAGATCCAGTCTGGTGATGCACCCCTCCTCCCCGGCGGCAAAGAGATCGCTTGCGTTTGCGAAGATGTTGGTGAAGAGGGCAAAGAAGCAGTCGACTCCCATCGTCGCCCGCAGACGCTCGAGCTCGGCGTGTATCTCGGCAGCGTGAACCTCTGCGAACTCAAACGATGACGTCATCACCTGTGAGACCATGATACTCCGCCCAAAGAGGTTGTAGCGCTTCATGTCCCGGGTGAGGAGCTCTTCCTTCGGGAGGGCATCGAGATCCATGCCCTTCTGGATCAGCTCAGGCCCGTACTCGGCCGGGTCGACCCCGGCGATGCCGGCGAGGTAGTCGACTGCCCGGGTATCCGCGGGCGTGGTCGTGGAGAGCTTCATCACCATCGTATCAGAGAGGATCCCCGAGAGGAGGAGGCCGGCTGTCGAGGGCAATGGCTCGATGCCGGCTTCGATGAACTTGTTTGTTATGATCGTCGACGTCGATCCCACGGGATCGTTGAGAAACTTCACCGGCTTTAAGGTGGATATCGCGCCAAGGCGATGGTGGTCGATGATCTCGAGGATGTCGGCCTGTTCGATCCCGTCCACGGCCTGGGAGTACTCGTTGTGGTCGAGGAGGATCACCGACTTCTGGACATCCTGCATCAACGTCGTCCGGGATATGAGCCCAATATGCTGTCCCTGCCCGTCGACGACGCACGCCGTCCGGAACTTGGAGTTCGAGACAACCCCCTTCGCATACTCAAGCGAGTCCTCGAGCCGCACCATGGGGATATCGGTCTCCATGATCATCCTCGCCGGCAGGGAGAGGCTGATCATCTTGCCGACGCTGAACGCGTCAAGTGTTGTCGCGAGCACCGAGGCACCCCGCGCCCGGGCAGCGGCGATCACCCGTTCACCCACCGGCGCCCCCTCAGCGATGATGAGCGCGGCGACCCCTGCCGATATCAGGGCGAGCTGCGCCGGTTCGTTATCCCCGACGATCGCGATATCGTCGGGCGTCATCCGGGAGAGGGTGACGTGCAGGGCATCGATGACGGTGTAGACCCGACCCTCCCCGAGGGTCTCGTGTGCCGGGACAATCATCTGGGCATCGAGGATCCGGGTGAGGGTCTCAAGCGGCATCGGGACGAGTGAGAGCTGTTCGCGGGGATCTTTCCGGACGTAGGCCCGAGCAAGACCGTACTCGCTGACGAGTCCGACCAGGGCATTATCCTCGGCGGTGATGGGCATGTTCCGCATATCATAGGTGTTCATCAGGTCGGCGACGTCGATCGCCGGGACGTCCTGGCGGGCGCTCCTGGTATCAAGTGGTATATCGGAGACCGTGGGCTCGACGCTTGCTACATAGACCGGTGCCTCGGCGTCAAACGCCGCAAGCGCAAACGCCGTCTCGGTGTTGATCTCTCCGCATCGGGCCGGTATGTACCTGCCCGGGTCGGCGTGGTTCTTGAGCTCAGCGTAGCCGATGACGCTACAGATGCTGTCGGTGTCAGGCTGCCTGTGGCCGATGATGTAGATCGTATTCAGTTGTATTCCCTCCTCGGTTCATCCCCGGGCGGCGATTGTTGTCGTTAGGTGTATCGCCCTCTACCGTCAAAGGTCTTATGCCCGGGTAACGGGGGCAACTTTGATGTAGAGGCTCTTTCCACTCTTTTGTGTGGAGACCAGCTGGTACGAACCCTGCCCGTCGATCGGGGACGATACGGACGCAGATCCCGAGCCCGCACTTCCGCCTCTCCGGCACCTCAGGAGACTGTGACGATGAGCGATGTGCCCCTTCTCCTCTTTCGGGGGGTCAGCAAGATCTACCCCCTCCCGGCAGGCGACGTCGTGGCACTCGATTGCGTCACCCTCACCGTCATGGTAGGCGAGTTCATCGCTGTCATGGGGCCGTCGGGCTCAGGGAAGTCGACGCTCTTGAACATGATGGGGTGCCTAGATGTCCCGACCGCCGGAGAGATCTACCTCTCCGGGCGGGAGATCTCGAGGATGAGCGATGACGACCTCACCCGGCTGCGGCGGGATCGCATCGGTCTTGTCTTTCAGCAGTTCAACCTCATCCCGCTTCTCTCCGCGATCGAGAACGTCGAGTTTCCTATCCTCCTCACCACCGCACGCGCGGAGAGTCGGCGACGGGCCGTGGAGGTTCTCTCCGCGGTGGGGATCGAGGCGTCGCACTTCTCCCACAAACCGGGCGAGCTCTCGGGCGGGCAACAACAGCGTGTAGCGATCGCCCGGGCGCTTGTGAACGATCCAGACATCCTCCTCTGTGACGAGCCGACCGGGAACCTGGATACAAAGACCGGGACCGCTATCATGGACCTCCTCGCGGCGGAGAACCGGAGGGGCAAGACTGTCATCATGGTCACACATGACCCCGATGTCGCCGCATACGCCCGTCGCACGATCCGGATCGTGGATGGGAGGATCACGTGATCTTCTTCTCGTTCGCGGTTCGAAACCTCCGGAGGCACTGGATACGCTCGACTCTCTCGATCATCGGGATCATCATCGGTGTCATTGCAATTGCCTCTCTGGGTATGATGGGCAACAGCATCAACCTCCTTGTCGCAAGCGTCATCACCGATATCGGGGATACCGTCGTCATCACGCCGCACACCGCGTTCGGGGGGACCTTCGCCGGAGACCCGCGCGCGGCGGTGGACGCCGCCATCCCAGCCCGTGAGGTTGAGATGATCAGGCGGGCGACGAACCCGCACCGGACAATCCCGGTGCTCCAGGGAGCGGATGAAGTGGAGTTCGGTCGCGGCAAGAGTGGGTATGCCCGGATAATCGGGCTTGCACCGGAGGATATACCGATCCTGCTCAATATCGCTGACGGACAGTACCCGCGACAGAACCAGCCGAGGGTGCTCGTCGGAACTCACCTAGCCCGGGAGTACGGCATGATTCCGGGCTCGAGGCTCACGATCGGGAACGAAAACACCCGGGTCTCCGGCGTGCTTGCGGAGCGCGGGCTTGCCTTCGATATCAACCCCGATTATGCGATCGTCGTTTCCGATGCCTGGTACAGGAATCACTTCGGGGACAAAGACACCTACCCGATGGTCATCGTCCGGGTCAGCGATCTGGATGAGATCGACGCCGTGAAGGAGGCGATCGAGACCCGGATCAACCGGCGGGAGGTGGTGGTGGATGTAGCCGACTCGCGTGAGATACTCAGGCAGTACCGGGAGATCTACCGGCAGATCACGGTCTTCCTCGTCGGCATCGGGGGAATATCCCTCATCATAGCCGCCGTAAACATACTCAACGTCACATACATATCGGTGACGGAGCGCATACACGAGATCGGCATCATGCGCGGCATCGGCGCCCTCAGACACGATATCCTCCGCATGTTTCTCTATGAGGCAATGATCCTCGGGCTCATCGGGAGCATCATCGGCGGCATCGTGAGCGCCGTCTCCGGCTACCTGGTAAGCGTCGTCGCGCTCGAGCTCGCCACAACAGGAATGACCTTCGGCGAGGGCTTCATGATCTTCGACATGAACGCGATCGGATATATCGCCTTCGGTATGGCGTTTGGTATAGGAACGAGCATCACAGCCGGGCTCTACCCGGCGTGGAGGGCCTCGCATCTGGCTCCGGTCGATGCTATGCGGCAGAAGTAGCGGGTGCGATTGAGACATGATCTTCTTCAACCTCGCGGTGCGAAACCTCAGGCGACACAAAATTCGTTCGGTTCTTGCGACGATCGGCATCACCATCGGCGTTGTCGCGATCGCTTCCTTGGGTATCGTGGGCATCAGCTTCTCAACCCTCATCGGCGGGATGATCTCTGATGTGAGCGATACCGTGCTCGTCACACCGCACCTTGCGACATCGACGGGAAACCCCTTCGATCCGCGCGATACACTTACCGCGCGCATATCCGATAGAGATCTGAGGGCGATAGAGAAGGCCGTGGGTGAGCATCGTGCCGTTCCCATGATCCTCGCATCGGATCGGATGCAGGTCAGGGATAAGGGCGGCTACGTGACGATGTATGCCAT
>JAAZOW010000272.1 GCA_012797575.1 Methanomicrobiales archaeon
CATGTATATATATTGTTCAACGATAAATGTTGTTGCTAAAAAAACAACAAGGTGATCAGATGCGTTGGCAGTACTACATACCAATATTCCTCATCGTGCTGGCACTCCTGGCCGTGCCCGGGGCGGCACAGGTTATGCCCGGAGCGGTAGCGGCGCCAGGGACCAAGTACCTCTATGGAAACCCTGACCTCTCAGCGGCGATCGCCGGCACCAACGAATTTACGCCTGGTGCCGAGACCGGTCTGACAGTCATCATATCCAATAGCGGTCTGAATACCCACAAAGTAGTCGGGTCCGACATCATCAGCCATGATGACCTGCCGAACACCGCGAAACTGGCTACCGTAGCGCTCAAAGGCGATGGCACACCGTTCACCGTCAAGGCGGATCCCCAGTTCGTAAGCGATATCCCGGGAGGCGCCGCACGTGACGCTACGTTCATCGTAAAGGTGGCTGATTCCGCAAAACCCGGAACCTATACCCTGCCACTGGAGGTGACCTACACGTACCTGCAGACGGCGGAAGAGTATGGGCCGGATCTCCTCCGTTACTACTACCAGAAGAAGACCGAGACCCTACCGCTGACCGTGCGGGTCACGCCCGACCTCCGCGTCGAGATCGTGGATCTGCGGTCTGAATCGTTGAACGTCGGCACTGAGGGTTACGTCTCCATGACCCTGAAGAACATCGGGCACGACACGGCAAAGACGGCCATCGCCAAGGCTGTCCGGAACGGTGCAAGTCCGCTCATCCCCACCGATGGCAGCGCCTACATCGGGGTGCTTGAGCCAGGAGAGACAGTGGATGTGAGGTTCAAGGTCTCCGTATCTGACAACGCTGAACCCCAGTCGTATCCTCTGGACGTCGTGATCACCTACGAGGACTACGAAGGAAAGACCGTGACCTCCAGAGCGGTGACGGTCGGCCTCCCCGTCGGCGGGAAGATCGACTTCGACGTTGTCTCCTCTCCAGCGACGCTCTATCCCGGGGATAAGGGCATCCTTGAGGTCGTCTACAAGAACTCCGGGGCTGCAAAGGTCTACAACGCTCAGGCCCGGATCAGCGCCGTCGACCCGTTCACCAGCAGCGATGATACCGCCTACCTCGGCGATCTTGCCCCTGGAGAGACTGCTACCGCGAGATTTGAGGTGAACGTCGATGCTCGTGGCACCCTGAAGGAGTACGGGATCGATTCAGAGATACGTTACCGCGACGGCCTCGACAACAGCAAGATCTCAGATACGATGAAGGTGAGAGTGATCCTCGAGGAGAAACCGGGCGTTCTATTCACCAATCCAATCTTCCTCGTCATTGTTGCAGCCATCATCATCGGAGCAGGGTATTATATATTCGTGCACCGCAAGAAGGGATGATGGATAGTTACTGGGACGGGCCTAAACCGGAGGCACAGGTGAGGACGATCGAGGAGATGCGGGACGTCCTTGCGAATCCCGACTGTACCTCCAATCAGCCCCTCTATTTTATGTATCGGGATCTCGCCATGAATGATGATGACCGGCGATGGCTCCACGAGCACCATGCCAGGTACGATATAACCGTTATATCACCCGGAAGCCTCTGCGGCGAGTACATCAAGACGAAAGGCCATTACCACCCTGTCAACCCAGCCGGTGTCTTCTATCCCGAGATCTACGGGGTGCTCGCCGGGACCGGGCACTTCCTGCTCCAGACCCGGGATGCCAGCGACGTGGTGATGATCGAGGGTTCTGCGGGGGACAAGATCCTGATCCCGCCTGGATATGGCCACGTGACGATCAACCCTACCGGGGATGACCTCGTGATGTCAAACCTCGTCTCGACAGAATTTTCCAGTGATTATGGACCTTTTGCAGAGATGCAGGGCGCCGCCTACTACGAGATGGAGGGGGGAGCGTTGGTGAGGAATCCCCGGTACCCCGATGCGCCGCCGGTGCGCCACCTCAACCCGGTGGAGGTTCCGGAGCTCGGCATCAAAAGGGGGGTCAGACTCTACGATCTGCTCGGGAACCCCCGGTCGGTTGCGTTCCTCAACCACCCCGAGGAGTTCATGGAGATCTTCGCCTACATCACCGGCGACCGTCTGGTGGTGCGCTGAGGGGAGGGGTGGCGACCGGCTCCCCGGGGGAGTAGGGCCCCCTTCCCTATAGCGGGCGTGGCACCCCTGCACGAGCGGTCAATCTTTGGTGAGCGGGTAGTTTGCGGCCTCCCAGGCGATGGTGCCGCCGAGCAGATTTATGACATCCCGAAAGCCGTGCCTCTGCAGGATGCTCGCCGCAAGGCTTCCTTTGAACCCGACATCGCAATGGGCAACGATCCGTTTATCCTTTGGGATCTCATCCAGATGTTTCTCCAGATGCCCGACATAGATGTGGTGAGAGCCTTTGATATAGCCCGTCTCCTCCCGGTTGTTGATATCCCGTGCATCAAGGATGTAGATTGACGGATCGTCCAGATGCTCTGCGAGGTCGCCGGGGGACCAGATCCCGGTCTTCCCGATCTGCTCACCCTGCTCAAACCAGTCCGCGAACCCGCCGGCAAGGTACCCGGCGATGTTGTCGTATCCGAGCCGCACGAAGTGACGTGCCACGTGACCAAGACCCAGGTTGAAGTCGTCGATCAGGATGATCGGATCCCTGTAATTTAAGAAATACCCCATGAAGAGGGGGAGGCCGTCTCGCCAGATGTTGATGCTCCCCGGTATGTGCCCGCCGGCAAAGCCCGTTGGTGATCGGATATCGATGATCTGTGCCCCCTGGCCCGCGAGGGAACGGATCTCGCGTGCCGATGTTGCCTGGAGATGTGGCAGGTTGTAGATCAGGGGGGGGCCCATCTTGTTGAGCTCCCGCATCTTTGTGAAGTACGGCGGTTCATAGAGGTGCTCGTTCACTTTATACTCAATGAACTCCTCCTTCTCCATGGCGAGCAGGGGGTTTGTCGCTACCTCAAACCCGATGGTTGTGTACTCCCGGTCGCTGATGTTTCCCCCGCAGACCGATCCTGCGCCGTGGGCAGGGCAGACGATGACGCCGTCGTCGAGGGGGAGGATCTTTTCATGCAGGCTTGTATACAGCATCTCCGACATCCTCGGTCGCTCGCCCTCCCCGGCAAGGTCAGTCCTTCCGACCTCCCCGGCGAAGAGCGCATCTCCGGTGAAGATCATCAGCGGATCGCTGGAGATCGATCGGTCGCGGAGCAGGAGCGATATGCTCTCTTTGGTGTGGCCGGGGGTCTCCAGCACTTCAAGTTCGATCGGTCCGAGGTTGAACGTCTCTCCCTCCCTCACATCGGTGCCGAACCCAAAATCCTCCTGCGCTCCATGAAAGATCTCCGCCCTGGTCGGGCGGGCAAGCTCCCGGGAGCCGCTGACATAGTCTTCGTTTTTATGTGTCTCAAAGATCTTTGTGACGTTTGCGCCCCGGGCCTCTGCAAGCGTCGTGTAGACCAGACAGTCACGCCTCGGGTCGATGACCGCCATCTCCCCATCCGCTTCGACGACATATGAGTTATGGGCAAGGATATCGGATTTTACCTTCTCAAAGAACATCTCGTCTCAACCCCTTCAGATGCGCCGGAATGCGGGGAGGTTGTATAAATGTTTTTGGAATTCCGGGCCGGGACGATTGATTACCGCCTGCCGACAGGGCACCGGTCGGTCAGGGGAGGGCGGGACCATTCGCCCGGACGTGCGGTCCGGACCTTGAGGATACTCCCAACCGCTTTGAACGCATCCTCAAGCTCGGGGAAGCTCGGGATCCGGCAGCTCCTGAGGATGCGCAGGCCGCTCCTGATGCTGTCGCCGCCGAGCATGCAGCCAACGACCATCTTGTTCGTGTTCTGGGAGAACCGAACGATCTCGTTTGCGATATGCGCAGGATCGGCGAGTGTCGTTGGCACGGCGATCACGAATGCTATGTCCCAGAAGTCCTGGTGCCGGATCAGCACGTCGAAGAGGGTGGCGAACCGGGTGGCATCGGCATCCCCGATGATGTCCATGGGGTTTGCCCGGTTCCAGTACGGCGGCAGAAATGCATCGAGCTCATGGAGCACATCATCCGGGAGGTCGACCATGTTGATCCCATGCATCTCGGCGTAGTCCGAGGCGAGGACGGCAAACCCACCCGCACTGGTGATCGCGATTGCGCGGTTTCCCTGCGGGTACCCTTCGCTTGCCAGGAGGTCGGCGAGGTTGAAGGCATCCCGCAGGGTCCGGACAGGTATCACGCCTGCCTGTCTGAACGCCGCGACATACACCTCATAGCTCCCGGCGAGCGAACCGGTATGTGACGATGCTGCAATCCTCCCCTTCAGGGACGACCCGGACTTCACCGCCACCACCGGTTTTTTGTCGGCGACCTGACGCACAATCTGCATAAATCGTCGTCCGTCCTGGATCTCCTCGATGTAGAGTGTGATTGAACGGGTGGCCTGGTCCTGCTCGGCGAAGCGGAGGTAGTGTTCGAACCCGAGGTCAGCCTGGTTGCCGACACTGATGACGCTTGAGAACCCGAACTCCTCTGGGAGGCTCCAGTCTACGACGGTGGTGATGATCGCGCCGCTCTGGGATATGAACGCCACATCCCCGGCCCTCGGTGATACCGGGTCGAACGTGGCGTTGATCCCCTGGTGGGGCATCATGATCCCGAGACAGTTCGGACCGATGATCCGGATACCGTGCCTGCGCGCTATCTCGACGACCTGCTCTTCGAGGGCCACACCATCCTCTCCGATCTCCCGGAATCCGGCAGTAACGATGACGGCAAGCCGGACGCCTTTCTCCCCACACTCCTCCATCACCTCCGGGACGAGGCGGGCCGGCACGGCGATGACCGCCCAGTCGACCGGGTCGGGGATATCCAGAACGGAGGGGTAGGCTTCCCGGCCGAAGACCTCTTTCCGGGCCGGGTTGACCGGGTAGAGGTCTCCCGGGAAGGCGAGGAGGTTTCGGAGGATGGAGTAGCCCACCTTCTGCGGGCTTGCGGATGCGCCGATGACGGCGATGGAGTCCGGGTAGAAGATCTCGGGGGGTGCCTTGATGCTGAGACGCGCCGTCCCGGATGCAGGGGTATCGCTGACGATGATCCTTGCATCGACGACAGTGACCCCCTCTTCGTAGACTATGATCGGGTTGAGGTCGAACTCGCGGATCCCGGGGTTTTCAATGAACTGGCGTGCCATCTTCGTGACGACCCGGATAAGCGCCTCCTCATCCTTTGGGGCCTCCCCACGGTACCCCTGGATGAGCCGGTAGCCCTCGATATCGCGGATCATCGCCCTGACATCATCTTCGGTTATGGGAAGCACCCGGATGGCCACGTCCTGCAGAAGCTCCACCAGCTTCCCCCCAAGACCGAACGTGATGACTTTGCCAAACGCCGGATCGGTCTTTCCGCCGATCAGGACCTCGAGTCCCCTCGGAGCCTGTTTCGCCACGATGATTCCGGTGATCGTTGCCTCTGGGGCATGGGTGGCGGCGTTCTGCATGATGGTGTGGTATGCTACCTCGGCGTCATTGGGGTTCTCGATTCCGATGATGACTCCGCCGATATCGCTTTTGTGGATGATCTGCGGAGAGACGATCTTCATGACAACGGGGTAGCCTATCCGTCCTGCTGCCTCCAGCGCATCGTCGGCGCTGGTGACCACCTGGTGGGGCGGCACAGGTATACCGCATGCGTCCAGGAGACTATACCCCTCTGGTTCGGTTAACATCCTCTCCGGCATCTGTATCCCTCACGATGGCGGCGGCCTCATCGCACTGCAGAGCTGCACGATCGATATCTCTGTCCAGAATTGGGCTGATCATCCATAAGAACCATCCGCTCGGAGGCGGCTGGAGCGGTGCGGAGGGGGCACTCTGGCACCTGCATGAGTATGACGAAATAATATTCTGTCACATCCAGTTAACTCTCTTCCGACAGGTATAATAATTAATATTACATTTATTGATGTACGTATGACATCGCTCAGGTTCTCCGGATTGTTCACGGCCGCGATAGCCACGGCCCTCGTTCTGCTCATGCTCGCTGCCGGGTGCACCGGCACCGAATCGACCCCTGCCCAGGGTGGCGGCCAGACGATCACGGTCACCGATGGGTTCGGCCGGACCGTCACCGTCCCGTCATCCCCTGAGGGCGTCGTCTGCTCAGGCTCAGGGTGTCTCCGCTACCTGGTCTACATGCAGGGCCAGGATCTCGTCGTCGGTGTCGATGATATCGAAAAAGAGGGGAGGGAGGTAGAGGGGCGACCCTATACCCTCGCCTATGGGGCGCAGTTCAAAGA
>JAAZOW010000142.1 GCA_012797575.1 Methanomicrobiales archaeon
GGATGCGCTTTTGCCTCACTATGCCGCCCCTCTTGGCCGATAGCCGCAGGGGTTTGTCGGGACGCAGACCATCCGCTCCGCCTCTTCGATGTAGTGGACGCAGACATCAACGCCGTAGGCTTCGCGGAGATTCTCCTTTGTGATGACATCTTCAGCCAGCCCTCTTGCGATCAGCCTTCCGCTCTCGAGGATGGCTGCCGAATGCGAGACCAGGAACGCGTGGTCAGGGAAGTGGGTGCTCATCAGGATGGCGATCCCATCGGCGGCGAGGCTGTCGACCGCTGCGATCACCTTCATCTGATTGCCGATGTCGAGGTGTGACGTCGGTTCATCGAGGATGAGCAGTGAGGGTTCCTGGGCGAGGGCGCGGGCGATCATCACCATCTGCGCCTCTCCGCCTGACATCTCCGATATGGGTTTTTCCCGGAGATGGGAGATCCCGATCCGCGCAAACGCCTCCTCTGCCTTCTCGTAGTCCTCCTCTCCTGGAACTGAGAAGGTCGAGATATGGGGCGCCCTTCCCATGAGGACGAAGTCGATCGCCGCGAATGGGAAGACGGAGCGATGGCCCTGAGGGACGTAGCCGACCTCCCGCGCGACCTCGTCGGGCCGCATGCCGCCGACCCGGCGCCCATCGATCTCCACCGCCCCCTCCTGGAGCGTGAGGATATTCAAGATGCATTTGATCAGGGTTGATTTTCCTGTGCCGTTCCTCCCGAGAAGGGAGAAGACCTCTCCTCTCCGGAGGGAGAAGGATATATCTTCAAACTGTTTTGTTATGCCGTCGTATGAGAACGAGGCGTGTTCGATATTCAGGATCATGTCCAACCTACCTTCTTCTGTGTCAGGAGGTATGCGAAGAACGGCGCTCCGACGAGCGCCGTCAGGATGCCGAGCGGGATCTCAGCCGCGATCAGGGTCCTTGCTATGTCGTCGACGATGAGGAGAAACGAAGCCCCAAGTATGGCTGATACCGGGATGAGCTTCCTGAAGTCTGGGCCGACGAGCATCCTCCCGATGTGGGGAACGACGAGGCCCACCCACCCGACGATCCCGCTGATGCAGACCGCAGAGGCGGTGACGACGGTCGAGGCTATGATGAGCACCATGGTCATCCCCTTCGTATCGAGCCCGAGTGCCTGCGCCTCCTCTTCGCCGACGGAGAGGAGATTGATCCGCCACCTGACGAGGAAGAGACAGAGACCCCCGAGTATGATCGGCGGAGCGACGGCGATGATGTCGGCGCCTGAGACTGCAGAGAGGCTCCCCATCAGCCAAAAGACGATCGCGGGCAGGGTGTCGTAGGGATCGGCGACGTACTTCGCGAGGGAGAGGAGCGCGGAGAAGAGGGATCCGACGATGATCCCAGCGAGGACGAGGACGAGGGTCGAGGAGTTGCGGTAAACACGCCCGATGCCGTAGGTGATGGCGACTGCGACGATCCCGAAGGCGAAGGCTGAGATCTGGATCACCCCTGGATCGCCCGATATGAGGATCCCGAACGCGGCCCCGAGCCCGGCGCCTGCGGAGACGCCGAGGATATCAGGCGAGACGAGTGGGTTTCTGAAGAGACCCTGGAACGAGGCGCCGGCGAGGGAGAGCCCTCCCCCGACGAGCATCGCAGCTACCACCCGTGGGAGCCGGATCCGGAAGATGACCGTCTGTTCCGATGCTCCCCAGGTCTGCTCGAAGGAGGGGAGGAGGACCTCGTGGCCGGAGAGGGTTGAGAGCAGGGACGACGTCCAATCGAGGAATATGTTCGCCGACCCGATGACGAGGATCCGCAAGGTCTCTACCGGATCCATCGTGTACCTCCCGAAGAAGAGGGAGAAGAAGAAGAGGACGATCGGGAGGAGGTATATCGCTCTCTCCGCCGGGATGGTCCTGCGGAGGGTCTCAGTGAGTGACGTACCGTTATGGAAGACTGTCCACGGGGGATCTCCGCGCTCCTGCCCGGTCTCCGTGGTCGCCTCTCCCCTGGAGGTCATATCGTGCACCGGTCCATACCACGGATTTGTATACTAAATATATTTAATTATATGGTAATGTAAATGGTATAACCTTTACTCTCCTCATAAAAGGATTTGGTCGAAACCCCGCTCAGGGTGTGGCGGTGGTGTGTAGCTCGTGATGTGCCGACGCGCTGGGTGTCGCATCCAGGCTCTTCACGGGTGCATGGACTGATATCCGACTCTGGATCTGGAAAAGAGTAGATGATGTACTCCGATGATCTCCCAAAGGCAGGCGAGGACCCCCTTCACCCCTCTGGGTTGTAACGCCTTCTGAGGATCGTCGGGGTCCCTGCAGGGGCCCCGGCAGTGGCGCCTGCAAGAACCGGGGGATCGAAGGCGATACAGCCTCTGGGGTGCTGGGATACCAGGAGCCCTGATCCCGTCTGCGCCTCGCGCCACGCCCAGATGGCATCCATCACGCCGCTTGCTGTCGCCATCACGCTCGCGGCCCTGACGTCGACGATGACCGGGTTCTTGATCTCCCAGTTCCGGATGACCGTGTCGAGGAGGCGGCGCCGGACGGTCCAGATCATCGGAGGGTGCGGGAGTGCGACCAGCCGGTCGATCTGGTCAGCCCAGATCGCGCCCTGGAGCTCGAACCGCCCAACCTCATCGATGACCGCGAGATCGGTCTTCCTGGGATCGGGTGGAGTGAGCGCTCTGCGGCCGAAAGCGAGCCCTTCGGGCCGGAAGTAGTAGCGGCCGTGGACCTCACACCGTGGATCGGGATCGATCGAGCAGAGCTCCTCGTGCTCGCCGGTGGCAAGGTTGATGAGGGCAAACCCGGATCTCCTGCCGTCACGCACGTGTCCCGGAGCAAGAATACCCATGACCCGGACGTTGGCTCCGACGGTGAGGCTGAGGACCAGATGCAGGAACGTCGTCTTGCACTGACCCTGCTCGCCGGTGATGATGAAGACAGGTGCCTGAGCGCTCAGTCCAGGGAGGTCCCCACTGCCGGTGTACATGCATATACTTCTGCAACCGCCTATATAAAGTATTTTTACTTATTCCAGTTGTTCATAGCATATCATTGACAGGGGGTGCTCGCTCCGACCTGACCGTGATCCATAGGTGTGTGGTTGGCCGTGCTGCCGCATGTGCGTCCTGAACGTCATGCCCGGGCAGCCGGTGGTGATATTCTATCCCGGGTTCAAGCAGGCTTTACCCCGGCAACATGGTCTTGGATACCCGCCACACAAGTTGTGCACCGCATCCTCAATCAGTATAAGTAACAACAGCAGACAATACCCTACGGAGATATACGTATGGCAGAGAAGGATGCGACAGAGGTCGTGCTCCACACGACCATGGGGGATATCACGATTCGCCTCTATGCTGATATGCCGGTGACTGCAGGGAACTTTGAGAAACTGGTGCGATCCGGGTTCTATGATGGCACGATCTTTCACAGGGTCATCGACAGGTTCATGATCCAGGGTGGCGACCCTACCGGCACCGGGACGGGTGGGCCGGGCTACACCATCACCGATGAGTTCGTGAAGGGGCGCTCGAACCGCCGGGGCACGATCGCTATGGCGAATACCGGCCGCCCGAACACCGGCGGCAGCCAGTTCTTCATCAACCTGGTGGATAACACCTACCTCGACTGGGACGACCCCCAGACGCCGAGTGCCCATCCGGTCTTTGGCGAGGTTGTGGAAGGGATGGACGTCGTCGACCGGATCGGGAAGGTGAAGACGAACGCCGCCGATAAACCGAGGGTCCCGGTAAAGATCGAGAAGGCGGAAGTCAGAGGGTAACCCCTTCCAGCCATGAAACGCAGTATCCCTGGCCGCCGGAACCCGGCCGAGATCGAGGAGCGGACCGGCTACACCTTCCAGGATCGCTCCCTCCTCGAGCGGGCCCTCACCCGTCTCGCCTACACCCTGGAGGCGGGCCTCCCCGCAAGGTCTCACATGGATGCCCTCGCAACACTCGGTGACGCGGTCATCAACGTGGTGGTCGTAGAGGCTGTGGTCATGGGCGGGGAGCACGACAAGGGCGCGATCAGCAACCGGAAGATGAACCTTGTGAACATGACCCGGCTCCGTGGCCTCGCGGAGGACCTCGACCTCGAGGAGTACGTCCGCTGGGGGAAGGGTGAGGCCGCCCAGGCGGTCTGGACCTCAGGCCGGGTGCTTGCCGAGTGCATGGAGGCGCTCATCGGCGCCATCTACCTGGACGGCGGGATGTCTGCTGCCGCCGGTGTGCTCAGGCGGCTCGGGCTCACGGAAGATGCGTGAAAAAACCCTCTCCGATGGCCGGGGGATATGAGAGGCGGTGCGCGGGGCGGCGTGCGATCGGTATGCCGCACTCCGATCCGTGAACGGTGAGTCCAGGCGTATCTACTTGAATGAAGAAGGAGAGCACGAGTGCCTCCGGGGGTGCAGGGGGGCGAACGCCCCCCATACCCTCCCGGGCGTGCTGAACGTCACGCGCGACGAACGAGCGGGGGCCACTTCCCGCCTGGGATGCGCCCCTCTCACGTCTACAATTCTCTCATGTCACCGGGGTAGTAGCTCCCCAGATACTTAGATGATTCACGCTGTATTTATACGATCCTATTTCATATTGGTCACAGATCTCTATTCCCTCCATAATTTAGTGAAATAATGGAGGTGCCCGGGACCCTGGAAGGCTCTTTTGCTGTAGCGGTTGCAGGGGAGAATAGCTTGATGATCCCGAACGCAGATGGCCGTTTCCGTGCGGGCGCGGCGTGCGTACGCCCCGCGCCGGGGTGGAAGGGGATCGACGATCGGGGGCCAGGCATATACCCGGCCGCCTGTGCCTGCCAGCGCGAGTCCCTATGCGGAGAAGACCCTGGTGGGTGCGTGCATACGAAGGCGGATTACCAGAACCCGGGCACCAGGACATACATCGCCCAGTCCATGTACTCGCGGCCGTAGCCGAAGTACTCGTCCTGGAGGTGGTGGAGGTAGGCGATCACGAAGTCGCGGCCGGGATGGTTTGGGTTGGCGGCGAGCCAGGAGAGGATCGCCTGCCAGATCCCCGACTCGTAGCGGTCCCAGTCATCCACGTCTGCCCGGATGACGGCGGCGACATCGAGCCCGACGTCCCGCACGATGCTGAGGATCTCATACCCAGTCAGGACGTCGGACCATTCGCGGGCAAATTCGGGTGGGACATGCTCTTTCCTCCAGCAACGGTCACCGATGATGATCACTCCCTCATCGGTGACGAGCTCCATCAGGGCATCGAGCGTCGCCGCAAAACCACCCCATATGTGAGACGCACCGATCGAGGCGGCGCAGTCGAACGGCTCATCCGGAACATACTCCCGGGCATCCATGCACCGGACCGTGATCCGGTCCCCGACCCCCGCCTCCCGGAGTGCCTGCCCTGCCCGCCTGCAGGCATCCTCCCGGACCTCGATGCCGAGGCCAGACACTCCGTATTCGCGACCCCAGAGCGCGAGGATCGTGCCGTTCCCGCATCCGATCTCCACAACCCGGCTGCCCTCCCGGAGCCCGGCCGCCTGTCCGGCGAGGAGCACCTTCTCCGGGGTGGTCGGGTTCATGATCGCAAGCGTGCCCTGTGATAGGGTGATGAGTTCGTTGATGTCCATGGTGGTCTCCTCTGGCTACTGTATCAGAGTGCGCCCCCGCACGATAAAATCGTGTAACCTCGCCCCTACCGATCATCAGCCCGGCGCAACCCCCGGAGGGCTACCCATCCCCCCTCATGGCAGACCGAACCCGAAGAACTCAGCTATGAATCGGGTTGCAGCGTAGAGGAAGTAGAGACCGAAGATGAGTTTCAGGGTTGCCGGCCGGAACCGCCGGATCGCCGCAGCCCCTATCTGGGCGCCGGCGATCGACCCGGCCGCGAGGACCAGGCCCGCCCCGGCGGCGACATATCCCTCCGTGAGCTTGATCCCGCCTCCCACGATCGCCATCGGGATCATGGAAGCAAGCGACGTCCCCATCGTGATGCGAACCGGGGCGCTGAAGAGGTAGATCAGCCCCGGGACGAGGGCGTAGCCGCCCCCGAGTCCGGTGATCCCGGTCAGGACCCCGATCCCGGTGCCGAAGAGGAGGTAGCCGGGCGGCGAACCCCCGATATGCTCCGGCTCCAAACCGGTCCCTGGCCAGATCCCTTCACGGATCATATTGATGGATGGGGCGAGGAAAACAAGCCCCAAGACGAGACCGAGCACGTGGGTGTAGTCGACCAGGGAGGAGAAGAGCCAGGACCCGACGAGAACTCCTACAAGGCCGCCGATAGCGATCCAGGTTGCTACCCGCCGATCCAGGTTCCCCCGCACCAGGTGGCCGGAAGCACCCGAGATCGAGGTGAATATGACTACAAAAAGCCCGGTCCCGATGGCGATGGGTGCCGGGAACCCGAGGTAGAAGTACATGATCGGGAGCATGATCGTCGATCCGCCGACGCCGATCAGTCCGCCGAAGATCCCGGCAACGACGCCGATGGCGATGAGGAGGAGCAGGGCCGCTGGTGTAAATGACGGAGATTCAGGGGTCGCTTCTATACCGACGGAGAGCGCCGTCCAGAGCATGACCGCGATCACGAGGGCTATAACCGCTACTGGAACGATGCGCCGCCACCCCGCGATCCAGCCTTCAGTCATATTTGCCCCCGATATCAGGAGAATCGTCGCGCGGGAGGCCGCGCCAGCTCAAGGTCGCAGTCCTCTTCGGGCCGATCGCTTCCAGGCGGTGTATCACACCGTACTGTAGCGCTCCAGAGCATCGAAATGGTTCCCTGCACCCGGAGGGGAGTCGCCCCGCACAGCGGGCGGATACGATGCGAGATGATTTCGCATCGCACCAGAACCCTCGATGCAGGGCGGCTCAAACACCCGGCGCCCCCTCACTCCTCCATGAAGCCGCCAAGACCGGGTTCCGTGGGACAGACCTCCTGGACACCGGCCATCGGCTCTCCAGTCTCAGCCGCATACATGCAGACCGAAGGGTAGTAGTTTGTGATGTACTCCTTGAGCATCCGGAGAGAGCAGTACTGAGGAGCGATGCTTTTTATCGACTCTTTCATCATCCGGGCCCACTTACGTGGAATGTTATCTATCGTCCGTGAATAGTAGAGTGGCGCTATCTCATTCTCGATGATGTCGTAGAGCGTGTTTGCATCGGCTCGGTTGTTCCCCCAGTAGGGGGCGTGGCCTTCGAAAGCCCACCCGTTCCTGCCGTTGTAGCCCTCGATCCACCAGCCGTCCAAGACGGAGAAGTTCAGCACCCCGTTCATCCCGGCCTTCATACCGCTCGTGCCGCTCGCCTCCATGAGCGGGACAGGGGTGTTCATCCAGACATCCACGCCGGAGACCATGTAACGTGCAATCTGCTCATTATAGTCTTCAACAAAGGCTATCCGTCCTCCGAACTGGGGATCCTGGGCGTACTGGTAGATCTTTTGGAGGATGCGTTTGCCCTTTTCGTCGGCAGGATGGGCTTTCCCGGCGAAGATGAACTGCACCGGCCTCCAGCGGTTATTCACGATCTTGTCGAGCCGGTCCAGATCCTCGAAGATGAGATCGGCTCGTTTGTATTCGGCGAACCTGCGGGCAAACCCGATCGTCAGTGCCCCGGTATCGAGCATCAACCCCTCAGCCGCCAGGTTCTCGGGTTCTCCTCGATATCCCGCCCATTTCTGGCGCTTGCGTTCTCGGATCCGGGCAAAGAGTTTCATCTTCAGCCAGTGGTGCTCGCGCCAGAGCTCAGCATCCGGGATCTCATCGATCACTTCCCAGATGATCGGGTTATCGTACTCTTCGCGCCAATTTGGATAGATCGGGTCCATGTATCGGTCGATCAGGGTCTCGATTCGGTGGTTCAGCCAGGCCGGCACATGGACGCCGTTGGTGATGGCGTCGATCGGAACCTCGTCGACGGGGAGGTCAGGCCAGAGGGGCTGCCACATCTCCCGGGCGACCTCACCATGTCTCTGAGAGACACCGTTGTGGAAGAGGCTCATCCTGAGTGCAAATGCAGTCATGTTGAACCCGGCGCCCGGGTGGTGCGGGTCCTCCCCGAGTGCCATGAACTCATGCCAATCGAGGCCCAACGACGAGCAGTAACCGTGGAAGTACTTCGCCATCAGGTCCTCAGGGAAGACGTCGTGGGCGGCCGGCACGGGGGTGTGGGTGGTGAAGATCGATGTTCCCCGGACCTTCTCATGCGCCTCCTCGTGGGGTATTCCGGCCTCAAGCCGCTCCCGGAGCCTCTCGAGGAGAGCAAACGCCGAATGGCCTTCGTTTAAGTGCAGGGCCGTGTACCTCACGCCGAGCGTATCGAGCACCTTCCTCCCGCCGATGCCGAGCACCAGCTCCTGTCGGAGGCGGTACTCGAGCTCCTTTATGTAGAGGCGGTGGGAGATGCTCCGGTTTTCGGGGAGGTTTGCATCGATATGGGTATCGAGGAGGTAGAGCGGGATGCGCCCGACCTGCACCTTCCAGACCGCGACGTAGAGCGGCGGGTCGATGAGGGGGACCTGCACCACAAGCTGCTTGCCATCATCGTCATGAACTCGGAGGACCGGTGTAGCGTCACGATCCAGGAGTTCAGCGACGTTCTTCTGCCATCCACTCGCCTCCATGTGCTGGTGGAGGTATCCTTCCGCATACATAAACCCGATGGCGACCATCGGCAGCCCGAGATCGCTTGCTGCTTTGACGTGATCGCCTGCGAGGATGCCAAGCCCTCCTGCATAAAACGGAAGTGAGTGGTGCAGCCCGAACTCGCTGGAGAAGTAGGCGATCGTCAGCGGCATCCGGCCGGGGTAGCGCTGCGCAAACCAGCTCGTCGTCGGCTCCATGTACTGCCGGAACCGGAACATGATGATGTCGTAGCGGCGGAGGAACTCGGTGTTGCTTGCCGCCCGCTCAAAGAATCGTGGCGGTGTCTCAAGAAGCATCCTGACCGGGTTGTGGCGGCTCAGCTTCCACTCTGTCCGGTTGAGCTGCTTGAAGAGTACCATTGCCGAAGAGTGCCAGCTCCACCAGAGGTTGTAAGCGAGATCGACCAGCCCGAAGATCCGCTCCGGGACGTGGGCGAACCGATCATAGGGTATCTCTGTCTTCATTGTGACCACTGCCTGAGGTTGAACCGACATTATCGGTCAGACTTGATAAGTGCTTCTGTCACCCGACCGGTCGGGCAAGCACCGGGGTCACCGCCGATCTTCGTGCAGCGCGATCTCTTCGGATCTTCCTCTCCCCCACTCTTTGCTGAAGATTCAGCAAAGCGGCGTATGTGTTTGGGTCCATGGATCGCACGGCCGGATTCCCAGAAGAAGGTCACCCTGGAGGGCCAGAGTCCCCGGGAACGGACGAACAGGGTCGGTACGTCCGTGTAAAAGAGGTGGGTCTAGGAGATCTGAGCGTTCTACATGCGCCTTGTGGTGCCTACATCGTCCTCGACGTGATCGACCGTGGGGCTGGCTGATGCCGGCAGTAGGGCACGGGGAGGAGACAGCCAAATTTCGGTCTACTTTTAGCGATATTTGTATTCATCGTCCTGGTAAGAATGAAAAAGTATTATAGGTGGTCGCTGCTGATGTTCTTTCACCGGAGATCGGAGGAGTATGACCGGGATGCATCAGATGATCGAGGCAGAGACCCTCACAAAACAGTACGGCACCGTCACCGCCGTGGACGGGATATCTCTCTCCATCGTCAGGGGAGAGCTCTTCGGCCTGCTCGGGCCGAACGGTTCGGGCAAGACGACGATGATCAGGATGCTGACCGGGCAGGTCAGGCCGACGTCCGGGTCGGCCCGGGTGATGGGTCTTGACGTGGTGGAAGATCCCATACGGGTCCGGGAGCTCGTCGGGATCATCCCCGAGCAGGAGACGCCGCCAAGTTTCCTCACCGCCGAGGAGTATCTCCACTTTGTTGCCCGCATCCGAGGTCTCGATCGGATCGATGCGCGGTGCGACCACTGGTTTGATCTGCTGGAGTTTCAGGATAAACGCGATGTTCTCTGCAAAGATCTCTCCCGGGGCACCAGACAGAAGTTGATGTTCGCTCAGGCTTTCCTCCACGAACCCTGCCTCGTCCTCATCGATGAGCCGCTGATAAACCTCGACCCCATCATGCAGCGGAAGGTGAAGGACTTCCTCCGGGGCTACACCAGCAAGGGCGGGACGGTCTTTCTCTCCACCCACATACTCGATATCGCTGAAGAGATCTGCGACCGGATCGGGATCATCCATAACGGCAGGCTCCTGCACGCAGGCCGGGTCGACGACCTCACCGGTTCGGGTAGGCACCTGGAACCCTTCTTCCTCGATCTAGTGCGGGGCGATGTTGGTGCCTGACCTCTTCCTTGCCATGATGAAGGAGGAGTGGCGGATCCACTCGACGGTCTTTTGGGGGTTCTGGTTCGCACTCTTCCCGGTGATGATCGTCGTCTTCGCCTTTTTCGGGTCGCTCACTCTCCCGTTCTTCTCGGACGCAGTCCCCTACACCGTGGCCGCGCTCCTTGCTCAGATCTTCTTCCTGCTTGCGGGCGCCATGGTGGGGTCGTTCGGCCTCATGGGCCGGGAGTTCATGAACCGCCGGTTCGGGCAGGCAAGCCTCATCGCCTACGTTTCCCGAAGCCTCCCGATCTCTGAACGGCGGATATTTGCCACGTTCCTCATGAAAGATACCATCTACTACATCCTGCTCTACGTCCTCCCCTTCACGGTTGGATTTGCGGCAGCAACGCCCTTCATCTCCATCGATCCTGGCTATATCATCCTCGCATTCGCCTCCCTTGCACTCGCCTTCCTCATCGGACTCTCCGCCGTATGCTTCCTCTCGACCCTCTACGCGCACTCGGTCAGGCTGCTCGCCGCAACGCTCGTTGTGCTCGCGCTTGCATTGTTTCATGCTGGGACGGTCGTCTTTCCCCCCTACTCCTTCTTCCTTGACCCGGGCCTGGAGCCGCTTGCGCTCTCGCTCCTCTTCATACTCATCCCGGCAGCAATCTCGGTGCTCTTTGTCACCGTTGACTACCCCGACCAGGTAAAGAGGTTCAAAAACAGCCTCGACTCCCTCGCCGAGAGACTCAGCCCGCTCGGGAGTGAGCACTTCATCGCCAAGGATGCCCTCGACCTGCTCCGGAGCGAAGGTGGCGCCGGGAAGGTGGTGTTCTCGTTCCTCCTCCCCGTCGGACTCATCTGGCTCTGCCTCCAGATCCTGATCCAGTTTGTCCCGGGGATCGATCCGCTCATGATCTTTGCGGTCCTCCTCGGGGTCATCTCATCGACCATCTACAACTGGCTGACCGAGTTCGACTCGTTCTCCTCGTATGCTTTCTTGCCGGTCGAGGTCTCCGGGATGATCGATGCAAAGCTGAAGAGCTACGGCATCCTCAGTCTCCTCCCTGTGGCGGTGCTCGTGTTCGCGGCGGCGGCGACCGGCGGGGCGGCGGCCCCCTTCATCCCGGCCCTTGCTGTGCTCATATCGGTCTCGGCCTACACCCTCGCGGTGACGGTCTACCTCACCGGTCTCCACCCAAACGTCATGCTCTACCACGCCGGCGTCTTCGCCCGCTACGTCCTCGCGACGAGCCCTGTCCTCCTCCTGATCATATTCGCCTCGATCTTCGATCCCCTGTATGCGCTCGGAAGCCTCCTCCTCGTCCCGGCGGCGGCGTTCCTCCTCTCCCGCAGCCGTAGAGGGTGGCAGACGTGGGAGATCTCCGGATATTAGCGCTTTCACCTCATTCTGGGTGTGCGAGGGGTGCGTAAGCCAGGTGCGCTATAGTCGAGAAAAACGAGGGACTTTGTCATCCCGTCGAGGTCAGCCTCGGCGGCTGGCATCTTGTCCGGGTCAGGTTGCTCGGCCAGGATCAAGGCCATGTTTTCGGCGCTGGCGCCGGTACATCATAGGGGCGGTTTGATGTCTCTGGAGAGGACACAGGCAAATGCTTTCAGCCCGTGCACCATAATCTTTATTGGAACGTGCTGTCTTGGAGATAATAGAAGATGATAAATAAGAGAGAGAGGGCAGTTCTTTTCCTGATTGCCCACTATGGCGAGATCTCGAAGATGAAATTGGTCAAACTAATGTTTTTGATATCACAAGAGCGCGATCTGTATAATTTTATTCCATATATGTATGGCCCCTTCTCGTTTCAGCTGTACAGGGATCTCTCGCATCTTGAAAAGTCAGGAAATATCCGGATAAAAGATGAATTTATTTATTTCAATGGAGCTGTGTACCCAAAGCCAGATTGCTTCCTCCAGGAGATTATCTCCTCGTACGCCCGAAAGTTCCAGAACTTCACAGATGTAGACATTATCAATTATGTCTATAATAGCTTCCCGGAATACACGATATTCAGTAAATTGAGACCGAAAAGGGATTGGATGTCTGAACAGAGGGGGGTCACTACAATTGGGTATGAAGGCAAAGATATCGACCAGTTCTTCCAGATACTGATTGTCAATCACGTCAGTCTAGTTGTCGATGTGAGGAAAAATGCATTCAGCAGGAAGTACGGTTATTCTAAAGGGACACTTTCAAAAAATCTGCAGAATATTGGCATTAGATATATTCACATTCCCGAGCTTGGAATCGAGTCGAGTAGAAGAAAAAACATCGCTCAATGTAACTATCAAGAATTATTTAAGCAGTATTCTTTGGAACTGGAATACAAAGGGAACTTAATCGAAAACATAAAGGCTCTTGGGCGTGAAGAGAAAATTGCCCTGATGTGCTTCGAGAGAGATGCCGGTCATTGTCACAGAGGAGTTATTGCAGACAGATTACGCAAGGAGGGGTGGGAGATTGTTGACTTGTGAGCTGGGAGACGAAACGAGTTTATATCGTAGTAAAAGCCTACCCTGAATACAGTCGAAAGCTACGAAATTGGGTCGCCTGTACAGCCGGGCTTACTGAAGAAGGGGACTGGATCCGGCTATACCCCATTCAAACGAGACATTACATTGGAGACAATAAAATTCGTAAGTTCGATCTTGTGGAGGTTATCTGCCAGAAAACAACAACCGAAAAGCTCGAGAGAAGAGAGAGCTATAAGGTTAAAGATGGCTCAGATATCACTCTCATAGATCGTAGTTTAAGCGGTCCTTCTACCCCCAAAATTTGGGGAAAGCGCAACAAGTTAGTCCTCGGTAACGTCGATCCTTCTTTAAGCTACTTACATAGCGAATATCGGGTAGATAAAACTTCACTTGGATTGATCAAGCCCAGGGAAGTCCTAGAATTTTATAGCCGGGAAGAGCTTAAAATTTACGCAGATTCAGGTCAATATCAACGGAGGATTGATGGATCTGAAATCCCCGTAATCCAAAAAATCCCATACCCATTTGCGTATCGCTTTAAATGCTCTGATAACTGTTCAATCTGCTCGAGTGGTTACCACGACATTTTATGCGAAGACTGGGAGCTACTAGAGGCGTATCGTAGATGGGGGCAAAAATATGGAAATGTTCAGACTCTATGGGAAAAGCTATATGGTAAATTTTACACGTGGATGCTAAACGAGAGAGACCTCTTTTTTGTTGTTGGTATGCATTCGCGTCACCCCACATGGCTGATAATTGGGCTATACTACCCTCCAAAAAAGGTCGAATTAAAAGATCAATCGTTGGACAGATGGCTTTAAATGCGCCATGTCACCTTATCTTCAAAGATTTTGACGGGTGAGGTGTAACGCCAACAATCACGCGTAATGAGGGTAGTAGCCTGGCTTTGTGAGGTCTCTCCCTCACCTGCCTCTCTGCTTTCAGTATGCCGGAATCCCCCACCCCGCCCGGCCTCCGGCCTCCTCCCCCGCCCCTCCCGGGGCGGGGGCAGTCGTGGCGATACCCGGGGAAAGGCCGTATCCGGGGCGTATCCCCATTACACCAGACCGTGGGCGGAGGGGCAGAAACCCTCCTCCCTGTCTCTGCTTCCAACATGCCGGCATCTCCTCCCCCGCGCCAGTTCTTTCCTCAGACTCTCCCCATTACACTGGACCGTGGGAGGTATCGCCACGGGGAAGCAAAAACGATTAGGTTCCATGGGGATCCACGTATAGCGGAGAAGCATGGAGCCAGTGATAACCCCCTCGGGAAGATTCTACAACGAAGACTGCGTATCAGGGGCGAGGAGACACATCGCATCGGACTCCGTCGACCTGATCATCACCGATCCCCCCTACGGGATCGGCGGCGACGACCTCCACCAGCACTACAACCGAGACGAAGACTATGTGATCGACGGCTACGTCGAGATCCCGGCATCCGAGTACGGCGAGTTCAGCCGAGACTGGATACGTGAGGCCGAACGCATCCTGCGACCCGGGGGCTCGATCTACATAGTCTCAGGCTACACAAACCTCTACCACATCCTCAAAGCCCTCCGGGAGACCGGGCTTGAGGAGATCAACCACATCATCTGGAAGTATACCTTCGGGGTGTACACGAGCAGAAAGTACGTCTCGTCGCACTACCACATCCTCTACTACCAAAAACCCGGCAGACCGAGGAGATTCAACCTCGAATCCCGGTTCGGCCTCGGCGAGAGGGACCCCGACGGCGGATCACTGAACTACCAGGACCGGGAAGACGTCTGGATCATCAACCGCGAGTATAAACCCGGACAGATCAAGAACAAGAACGAACTGCCGACCGCCCTACTCACAAAGATGATCCAGTACAGCAGCACCGAAGGCGATCTCGTCTGCGACATGTTCCTCGGAGGATTCTCCACCGCAAAAGTCGCCATAGGCCTCGGGCGGCGGGCGGTAGGCTTCGAGATCTCGCCCGAGATCTTCGCAGCGAGGGCAGACGACCTCAAGACCATCAGACCAGGCTCCCTCCTCCCGACGCTGCGGACACCCATGGTAGACGCGAGGGCGAACCGGGGCAGGCCCTGGAGCGACGCCGATAAAGCGGCCCTCAAGACCAGGTTCGATCACCTCATACAGTCCGGGAGAACGAAGAAGGATGCCGTGGAGATCGTGGCCCGGGAACTCGGCCGGGGCCGGTGGGCCGTCGAGAAGATGCTCAAGACCCTGGAGGCGAGCCCCCTCACCCCGTCGCAACCTCGACACATTCCTCCCGCGTCCCGATCCGGGCAACCGCCCCGCACATCCCCGGAACGTACGCAAACGCCTTCCCGGAATCCACCATGATCGACGAGAACTCATCCATCCTGGGCGAGACGACCATACAGGTATCCGGGACGATACGAGCACCGCTCCGCTCGATCACAGCCACAAGATCGCGGTGCTTCTCTGCAACCCCCCGCGACACAAAGACGTAGAACGGCTTCGTCGTCGTCTTCCCCCTCAGGAGATCCGCAAGCTCCGCAAGCTCGGCGCCCGAACAGTGGGGACAGCCCACCGCGACCGCCTCGACCTCGACCTCCTCGAAGAGACCGAGGACCTCGTCCCGGGTGACCGCCACACGCTCAAGATCATCCACCTCAAACGAGAAGACCCGCGCCTCAGGCGTGATCCCCTCGACATGGAAGAGCGCCACCGCGCCGGTCGCAGCCATTGCAGCCCCGAGCGCCTTGAGCTGATCACGGTTCGGCCGGATCCCGGAAAAGATCGGGATCCGGTTCCCCACCTTCCCCCCGGCGACATGCCCGATCGCCCCCCAGTGATCGGCCCGAAGCCCCTCCCATCCCTCGACCTCGACGACGATCTGCGGTCTCCGGTTCGCGACGACATGAAGACCGTAGTAGGGCGTCTTCCCGACTATAGCCGCCGCAAGCGCACTAGGACCCCCTTCCCGGTTCGTCCGGGCCCCGAGGACAGAGTTCGCGTAGGCCACCGCCGAAGACTCCGACCAGGCCAGGTGCTCCCCGTACCCTGTGATGTTGAGGTAGTAGGGCGTGCAGGTGCACTCAAGCTTGATCCCGAGACTCCGGTAGGCATCGACGACCAGAGCCTGGTTCCGGGCGAACTCCTCATCTATACCAAACTCCCGCCACCCCTCCCGAGGCATCCCGATCGGGTTTAAGACGGTCGGAACCGCCACCCGGGCATCGAGGCTCTGCAACCAGGCAAGCCCCCACTCCCCGATGGTCTTATACGACGCACCACTCACCTGGGCGCTCGTTATGGGGATGAGCCTCTCGGCCTCATAGACATCTCCGAGCGCGACCAGTATCTCCATCATCTTCTGCGGGGTCTCGCCGAACTCGCCGGCGAGCACCCGCTCGTCACTTGCATCCAGGTACATGAACTCACTGCCACTCCGCTCTCTTAAATTCGTCTTCCCTTCCCATAACGATCGTGGCATCGACCCCGACCTTCACGTTCGTCCCATCGCCGAGCCGCATGGGATCGAGCGACGACCCCCGCACACCGGATATGACCATGACATCGGTATCCCCACGGACCCTGGTCGCTATCGCGTACTCGACGTCGAGGGGATCGGTGATATCGATATCCTCATCCACGACGACGACATGTTTGAGAGAGGTATGGGCCGCAAACGCCGCCATGATGGCGTTCTTCCCATCACCCTCCGTCCTCTTCCGGATCTGCACAACAGCGTGGAGGTACCCGGCCCCGCCCTTCGTGAGCAACACATCCCGGACCCCAGTCACCTCACCGACCGCACGGTAGATCTTGGGCTCATACGGTGCGCCCATCAGGAGCTTATGCTCATCGCCGGCAGGCAAGATACCATGGTAGATGGGATCCTCCTTGCAGTACATCCGGGTAAACTCCACCACGGGCTGCCGGCGCACAGGATCGTAGGTCCCCGTGATATCGACGAACGGACCCTCGTCCGCGACCTCACCCCCGATATAGCCCTCGATCACGATCTCAGCGTCAGGAACCCGGACACCGTTTGCGCATCGCCGGACGGCAAGCTCCCCGCCCATGAGCTCAGCCGCATAGGCAAGCTCCCTCCCCTGCGGGACGCGGGTGGAGGTCGCAAACGTCACAAGAGGATGGGTCCCCACCGTGACCGCGACCGGGAGACGCTCCCCCCTGGCAAGCGCCTCCGCAAGCAGGCTATGGGTATGCCTCCCCTCCACAAGACGGGCCACCACACGCCGATCGTCGAGGACCATCATACGGTGGATGGAAGCGTTCTCGACACCGTCAAGAGACGAAAATATCGCCCCGGCTGTAAAGTATCGCCCCGCATCCCCAGGATAATGCTTCATCACCGGGAGGCGGGAGAGATCGACTGGGACGGCGCCCTCACACGGCCCGGCATCCCTGACGTGGCCATCATACGTCATCGCCGCCAGACGGCGGACGAGATCCCGCTCCCCGACACCGAGCGCCTCCGCAAGCACCCTGCGGTCGCCGAGCAGGTTCATCACCGCCCGGTGACCGTCAAGGTCATGGAAGAAGAGTATCCTATCGGTCTGGCTCGCCATGCGGGGAGCCTCGTATATCGCCGAGCAGGGTCGCTCGATATCCTCGACCCGGCCCCGCCTCCGCATATCATCTAGAAAATCGCGCATGAACTATCCACTCCATCGCATCCCAAGACCGTGATCAACCACCCCCAGGTGGTCGAGCACCCGCGCCACCACCATATCGACGAGATCATCGATCGTCTCGGGGCGCTGGTAGAAAGGAGGGCTTGCGACCATCACGGTCGCCCCCGCCTCATCGGCGGCCAGCATATTCTTCAGGTGGATCCGGGAGAGCGGCATCTCCCGGACCAGGAGGATGAGTGGCCGCCTCTCCTTGAGACAGACATCCGCCGACCGGGTGATCAGGGTATCGGCAAACCCCCTGCTGACCGCCGAGAGCGTCTTCATACTACAGGGGACGATCGCCATCGCATCATAGCGAAACGAACCGCTCGCGATATCGGCCGCGAGGTTACTGTTCTCAGCATAGACGGCATCAAACCCCGCAAGATCCACGCCCTCGATCCCGGCGATCTGGCGGGCGACGTCGGATACGACGATATGCACCCGTGCCCGATCGCAGAGCACCTCAAGCAGGCGGCGGGCGTATACGATCCCGCTCGCCCCCGTGACCCCGACGACAAACTCCTTCTCCATGTTACGTCACCACAAGCCTATCCTGCCGTGTCACCCGCTTCACCCGGAGAACCTCGATCGCCGCCTGCTCCACCCTCTCGCGATTCTCTTCGGTGGTGTAGACGCCGAGCCGCCACTGCTGTCGCCGGGTATCGTTGAGCGTGCCTATCAGGGGAGATATCTCCTCGATCTCCATCATCGCGTGGCTGTTCCTGACCCGGATCTCCATCGAGAGGGTGCCCGGAGATGAAGGTATATCGACGAGGACCTCCTCCTCGGGGATACCCGCGGTCTCGGCGATGGCGACAGCCACCTCCCGCTCCCGGGCGGGCCCCAGACCCTGCTGGAGGGCTGCGGCGTTCACCCGGTCGGCACCGACGTAGAGTGCCCGCTTGTAGAGGTCCCGGGCGTAGACCCGGCGGGCCAGGTCGCGGACGATCGGGTAGCCTGAGTGCTTCAACCGTTCCATGCAGGCGGCGTCATCCATCCGCACGAACCTGTGGGCGTCGGCCCCGCCCAGCACCTCCTCCCTGAGCGCGTAGACGAACATGCTGGTCGCGATCCGGCTCACATGGTGGAAGTAGACCGACGGGCGCATCAGGGTCCGGGCGATCAGGAGCGACTCGGCGGCGTTGATCCCGCCTTCATCAAGCGCAATCCCTGACGGCCCTGAGAGGACCGAGCACCGGATGAGCCGATGGGCATCGACCGTCCCGTAGGGGACGCCGGTATAATGGGCATCACGCATGAGGTAGTCCATCCGGTCGACGTCCAGGCTCCCGTGGATGATTCCAGCGAAGGGATGATCGCCCGATATGACGGCGCAGACCTCGGCAGGATCGATCCCCTCATCCTCAAGTATCCCGGCGACCGAGCTCTCCTCGACGATCCCCTCAATCTGGTGATGACACCGCCCCACAAACTCCTCCATCACCGGTTCGGTGGCGTGGGAGAAGGGACCGTGGCCGATATCATGGAGGAGCGCGGCCGTGGTGACCACCCTCGCCTCATCACCATCAAGCCCGAGCTTGTCGCACATGAGCCCGGCGAGGTGCATCGTCCCGAGCGAGTGCTCGAACCGGGTATGGTTTGCGCCGGGGTAGACGAGATTTGCAAACCCGAGCTGAGTCACGTGGCGGAGCCGCTGGACCTCTATCGAGTCGAGCAGCCTGAGCGCGAGATCGTCCGCCTCGACGTAGCCGTGGACAGGGTCTTTGATGATCTTCATCAGTTCCGTTAAGATTCTTCACAGAAGGCTCATAATACTATGGAGAATGATCACCTTCCTCTCAGGCGGCCCGGGAGGCCTCGCGCTCATAGACGGTTCCCGGCAGATCCTCCACGACCGCGACATCGCTGTGATCGCAAGCACCGCCGGGGACTCCCGGGTCTCGGGGGGCCACGTTGCGCCCGACATCGACGCCGCCACCTTCCTCTTCGCAGGCATACTCGACACCAGCCGGTGGTGGGGGATCCGGGGGGACACCTACGCCACCCACAACCACCTCCCAAAGGTGGCGGGATCCGAACCCCTCCCGATCGGGGACCGTGCCCGGGCCGTCCAGATCGCGAGGATGAACCTCCTGCGGGAAGGGGCGACCCTGACCGAGGTCGTGCAGATACAGTGCCGGGCGCAGAGCATCGGTGCGACCATCCTCCCGATGACCGACGCAGACGCCCGCGTGCTCGTCGATACCGGGACCGAACGCCTCCCGCTCCTCGAGTACTGGATGGCCGCCCCGGCGGACACCGAGGTGCGCGAGCTCATACGGACCGCCCCGGAGCCGCCGACGATCACGGATGAGGTCAGGGCAGCCATCGAAGCGAGCGACGCCGTGGTGATCGGCCCGGACAACCCCGCCCGGGGCGTCCTCTCCATCCTCGACTGTGCAGGCATGCGTGACCTCCTCCAGGACCAGTTCGTCGTCGCGATCTCGCCGTTCGGGGGGGATGCCCCGACCGACCCGAAGAACGCCGCGCTGATGTATGCCGCCGGCGAGAGACCGACATCGCAGGGGGTGTTTCGTCTCTACCAGGATATCGTCGATCTCTTCATCCAGGACTTCCACGACCCGGACGACATCCCCGGATCGCTTCGCCTGGAGACACGTCTCCTGCACGACCGGCAGGCCGAGTCGCTCGCCTGGGACGTCATGGCGATCATACGCCACGCGGTCTCATGACCACGGGGGCACCTCTTTTGGGCCAGCATGCACCCGGGGCACAGGGCTGGAACACGACCCGTCAGCCGACGCAAAAGCGACCGACAGCGCACCGGCCTCCTCGACGTTGACGGATCACTCCAGCAGGGGCCGCCAGAGGCGCGGGTTATTCGAAATGCTCTTATGCTTGTACCTGACACGCTAAATACTCATGATAACCTTCCTCTCAGGCGGCACCGGAACCCCGAAACTCCTCCGTGGGATGCTGGAACTGCTGGAGGAGCAAGAGATCGCGGTCATCGTCAACACGGCCGAGGATATCTGGCTCTCAGGCAGTCACCTCTCGCCTGACATAGACACGGTCGTCTACTTCTTCGCGGGCATCCTCGACACCGACCGGTGGTGGGGGATACGCGGCGACACCTACATCACCCACGACCACCTGGCCCGGCTCGGCATCGACGAGTTCATAACCCTCGGGGATCGGGATCGGGCGGTCAACATAGCGAGGGGAGAGATGCTCAGGAGGGGGATGCGGCTCACCGAGGCGACGAAGACGATCTGCGAGAGGCTCGGCGTCAGGGCGGCCGTCCTCCCGATGACCGACTCAGAGGTGACGACCTACGTTCAGACACACCAGGGCGAGGTGCATTTCCAGGAGTACTGGGTGAAGCACCGGGGCGCCCTCGAGCTCGACGGCGTGGTCAGACGCTTCCGGGAGGCGCCGGTCGCGACACCCGAGGTGCTCGAGGCCATCGAGGCGAGCGATGCGGTGGTGATCGGACCGAGCAACCCGGTCACGAGCGTATCACCGATCCTCGAATGCGCCGGGATCCGGGAGGCACTCCGCCGGCACGGCTGCGTCATCGCGGTCAGCCCCTTCATCGGCGATGCACCCATCAGCGGTCCGGCGGCGGCCCTGATGCAGGCCTCCGGGAGGGAACCCTCGTCGGCCGGGACCTATGCCCTCTACGAGGACTTCGTGGACGTCTTCATCCAGGATACCCGCGATCCGGTCGAGATCGAAGGAGCGCTCCGTCTCGATACCCTCATGGTCTACCGGGGGAAGAGCCTGGATCTCGCAAGAAGCATCATGACGCTGATCTACGGCTACTGACGGGATCCCCGCTTCTCCTGGTAGTCCCTGATCGCCGCGTGGAGCGCATCCGCTGCGAGGTTTGAGCAGTGCAGCTTGAGGGGCGGCAACCCGTCAAGCTCGGTCGCCACATCGTCGCGGGTGATCTGGAGCGCCTCCTCAAGCGTCTTTCCTCTCGCAAGCTCGGTCACCATGCTGCTCGTCGCGATCGCTGACCCGCACCCAAACGTCCGGAACCTGATATCCTCGATGACGTCGTCCCTGACCCTGATGAAGATCTCCATAAGGTCCCCGCAGACCGGGTTACCGACCTTGCCGTAACCATCAGGGTTCTCGATCACCCCGACGTTGCGCGGGTTCATGAAATGCTCCATCACCTTCTGGCTGTATCCGATCGAGTCTGTCAAACCACTCTCACCCACCGCGATGTGGTAGCCTCGGAAGCATATGAACCTCTGGTAGCATCCGGCATGCGCTCCACCCCTCCCTCGACCGGCCAGAACCACCACCCCACACCCCTCCAATACCGGCGAATCATGGTGGTGATCCCGGTTCCGGGCGTTCTCCTGAGATTGACCGGGAAAGATCTATCAGGTCCCGGAGATCCAGACATACCAAGAAATCCTCCATATTTTGGACTATTTTTAAAATTGTCTGTTTTTTCCAGCGATATACCAAAATCCTACGAAAAAATATCTCCATTCTCTAATTGTAGTTGTTATAACCGAAAATTTTAAAAAAAACAAGCGATAAGAATGATCCTTAATGTTCGTTCCGACCAAGTGTTTCTTCACAAAGGGTGTGGGTGTCCACAAAGACAAGCTGGCATCGTTTGAACTCGCCCTCCGGCAGGCAGGCATCGAGAAGTACAACCTCGTCTACGTATCGAGTATCTTCCCCCCAAACTGTCAGCTGGTCACCAAAGAGGAGGGACTCCAACACCTCTCACCCGGCAGCATCGTCTACGTTGTCATGGCCCGGAATGAGACCAACGAGCCGAGCAGGCTCATCTCTGCCGCCATAGGACATGCGATGCCGAAGGAGAGCAACGCCTACGGCTATCTCTCCGAACATCATGCTTTCGGGGAGACGGATGAGGTATCGGGCGAGTACGCCGAAGACCTCGCGGCAACCATGCTCGCCACAACGCTCGGCATCGAGTTCGATCCCGACCGGGCATGGCAGGAACGGGAGCAGATCTACAAGGCCAGCGGCCGGATCATCAGCACGACCCATACATGCCAGTCGGCGGAGGGGGTCATGGATGGTCGCTGGACGACGGTCCTCGCAGCCGCGGTCTTTCTCTGAAATACCTCACCATCCACCTTTTCTTCGCAGAAGTGGCCCGGAGTCGACTGAAGGCCACGACCCCATTCGATCCCATCCGGCACAGCGGGGTAGGATACGGTGCGAAAACTCCCCCCACGGGGCCGGAGCGCAAGACAAAATACCTCCCGGGGCCCATAGTGTACCCAGGTTTTTCACATGCGTCAACCAATACAGGCCGTAACCCCAGAGTCCGAATCCGCCGACATCACCGGCTGGGTGCATGAGATCCGCGATCTCGGGGGGCTCACGTTCCTCCTCGTCCGCGACCGGACCGGCATCATCCAGGTGACCATACCGAAGAAGAAGGTCCCGCCGGAAGTCGCCGAGACCGCCCGGAACATATCGCGGGAGTCGGTGATCCGGGTCCGGGGAGGGGTCAAGGCGATCCAGAAAGCGCCCGGAGGACGCGAGATCGTCCCTGAAGAACTCGATATCATCAGCGCCGCAGAAAGCCC
>JAAZOW010000023.1 GCA_012797575.1 Methanomicrobiales archaeon
GATCGCCGTCGCAAACACCGTCAACGCTGATCCAGGTGACCGCTGGGCGGAGGGTGAAACCCTGGAGATCCTCAGGTCGTGCATAGACCCGCTCATCGAGGTGGGACTCGCTGTAGTTGATGACCGTGGCGGTGGCCGGTGGCCTCGTGGAGGCGTCCTGCCCGCCTGATACCAGGCCGATCTCCCGGTCGTCATGTGGGCTCATAGATGTCAGATCATGGGCCGCAGTGGTAGGGCTTCATCCCGCTGCTGCCTCGCCCTCGCTCTCGTCCTCGCCCTTCGCCTTTGCAGCGGCGCGACCGATCAGGACGACCGCGATGATCGCAACAATCGTCACGACAGCAGCATACACAAACATCGCAGCAAGTGTGCTCTGCTCACCAAAGACGAGCTTGAATAGTTCCTGGATGGCTCCATTCCATGCAAGAGCGGCGACAAGGCCGAATGCAGCGGTGATGAGAGCTGCTAATTTTTCGATAACCTCTGTCTTAAACGACATGTCCCTCCGATGCGCGGCGGGAGGGATAAGGATTCCGGTCGCATGAGATTGTTGCCGCGCCATCGCGCGGAAAAAAAGAAGGGAAATTCTTCTTCACTTGAAGATGTCAAAGATCTGGTCGTCACCGGTGCTGGCAAGCCGCTTGCGCTCAGTCGGCTCCTCGACAAGCGCAAGCACCGGGAGCTCCATATCCACACCCGGGGTGTGGCCGAACATCTCCTGAAGATCGACCTGCATGGCGTGCATGAAGAGCGAGTTCGGTATATCCATCGCGCAGTGCTCTTCGCACTGGCCGCAGTTGATACACGAGTCCGCTATATGGGCGTAGCGGATCAGGTGGAACATGAACGGCGGCGGAACCTGACCGGGCTCGACCAGGTAGGGCTTCTTCGTGCTGCACTCGACGCAGTAGCAGATCGGGCAGTTCTCGATGCATGCGTAACATTTGATGCACCGGGAGGTATCCTCCAGGATCTTCTTCAGGCGCTCCTTGCCCTCGCCAAGCCCCTCGAAGTAGCGTGTCCGCCACTTGTCGCCGAGCTTCAGCATCGCACCCTCGACCTTACCACGGATCGCAACCCCCTTCGGGTTTGCGGGTTCTGTGGCAACAGCACCGGCATTCACGGCATCATTCAGGAGGTTTGCACCCTTCTCGGAACAGACCTCGACGAACGTGGCCTTGCCGGCCTTATCCCCGATGACCCCCCAGTTCCCGCAGGCGAGATCAGCCTGACGCGGGATCTTCATCTTGCACCGGCGGCAGTTCGACCTGCGGCCGTATCCCTCATCCTCGAGGTCATCCATCGATATGCCCTTGTGCTCACCATCCTTCGTCACGATGATGAACTGGCCCTTGTCGATCTCTTCCTTGACGACATCGTCGGGATCGACCTCGAACTTCTCGCGGATCATCTTCCGGGCGGTCACGGGGCTTACCGTACCGCCGCAGTTGAGGCCGATCATCAGGACGTTGTCCAGATTCACCTGCTTGCGCTTCGCAAGCTCATACAGCCCCATCGCATCGCAGCCCTTCACCGTCACGGCGATCTTCATATTCTGGGCACCGTCCAGGTAGTTCTTGAAGAGCTTTGAGAGCAGGAGTGTCCCGCAGTGGAGCGATCCAGCAGTCTCGGCTATCTCGGCCGGGTCGGTGATGAGCACAGGCACAGCATCATAGATGTCCTGCCCCTTCTTGACGGCAAAGACGGCATCCACCATACCGGTCTCCAGTGCGTGTGTCAGCAGAGCGGTGACCGCTCCACCACACTCGCCCCTCTCCTGGCAGGCGGCGTCGGTTGCCCATGCGTATATTGTGTCTCCTTTTGCTGCCATCTTCAGGCCTCCGTAATCTTCTCAATCCGCACAGAACAGGCCTTGAACTCCGGGATCTTGGCTATCGGGTCAAGGGCGTTGTGAGTCAGTATGTTCGCTGCACACTCAGCAAAGTGGAACGGCATGAACGTGACACCCTTCATGATATCGGGGGTCACCTTCGCCGGGGCAGTGATGGTCCCACGGCGGGTGGTCACGCGCACGATCTCCTTGTTCTCGATGCCGAGTTCTTCTGCGTCCGCGGTGTTGATCTCGATCCAGCCGGTTGGAACCTCGGAGTCGAGCGTCTCAGACCGTCGGGTCATGCTACCGGTGTGCCAGTGCCAGATGATACGCCCGGTCGTGAGCACGAACGGGTACTCGTCGTCAGGAACTTCCGCCGGCGGTTTCCAGTCGATCGGAGCAAAGACGCCGAGACCGTCGGGGTGGGCGAACTTCGCACCGTGGAGGATCGGTGTTCCGGGGTGGTCTGCTGCGGGGCAGGGCCAGTGAAGCGCTTCAGGCCGCTCGAGCCGCTCGTAGGTCATGCCATGGTAGGACGGCGTAACCTCAGCGACCTCATTGAAGGCGTCCTCGAGGCTCTGGTAGGGGAACTGCTCCGCGTAGCCCATCTTTGCGGCGAGCTCGCCGATGATCTGCCAGTCTTCCTTCGCCTCGCCTGGTGGCTCCTGGGCTTTGCGCCAGAGCTGGACACGTCGCTCGGTGCTGGTCTGGGTGCCGCTCCGCTCCGCGTAACAGGCGGCGGGCAGGACGACATCAGCGAGTTCAGCGGTCTCTGTCAGGAAGATATCCTGCACGACCAGGAACTCCAGGCTCTCGAGGGCTTCTCTGACGTGATTGAGATCGGGGTCGGAGAGCATTGGGTTCTCGCCCATGATGTACATGCACTTCAGTTCGCCGGGGTTATCGGTCAGGACGTTCATCATGACGGTGACCTCGTAACCGTTCTTCGGCTCGCAGATCCCGTCGGGGAAGCCCCAGGCGTCGGCGAACTTCTTGTGGACAGCCTCATCGGTGACCTTCTGGTAGCCGGTGAAGACGACCGGAAGAGCCCCCATGTCGCAGGCGCCCTGCACATTGTTCTGACCACGGAGAGCATTCACACCAGCGCCGGGCTTACCCAGGTTGCCGGTGAGCATCTGGATGTTGGCGACTGACCGGACGTTGTCAACACCAACGGTGTGCTGGGTGATACCCATCGAGTAGAGGATGGCGCCGGGCTTTGTGGTGCCGAACCACTCGGCGGCCTGCCTGAGCTGTTCGGCCGGGATTCCGGAGAGCTTCGAGACGTTCTCAGGGCTGTAGTCATCCTTCATGACGACTTCCTTGAGCTTCTCGTAGTCCTTGGTCCTCTTCTCGATGAACTCCTTGTCCTCCCAGCCGTTCTTGATGATCTCCTGCATCATGCAGTTGAGGATGGCAACGTCTGAGCCGGAGACAAACTGCATGTAGAGGTCAGCCTGGCGGGCAGTCGGTGTGTAGCGCGGATCCGCGTATATGATCTTTGCACCGTTCAGCTTCGCCTGAACGATCTTGCGTCCGATCAGCGGGTGCTGCTCGAAGGTGTTCGACCCGATGACGAAGACACACTTCGACTCGGCGATGTCGGGGATGGAGTTGGTCATCGCACCGGATCCGAACGACGCGGCAAGTCCCGCGACGGTGGATGCGTGGCAGAGTCGGGCACAGTGGTCGATGTGCCGGGATTTCATGACGCCGCGGGTGAACTTCATCAGCAGGTAGTTCTCCTCATTGGAGACCCTGGCCGATGCGAGTGCCGCGAACTCGTCAGGCTTGTACGATTTGAACTTCTGAGCGATCAGATCGTATGCCTCATCCCAGGTCGCCTCAACGAACTCGCCGTCCTTCTTGATCAGCGGTTTCGTGAGTCGATCCGGGCTGTTCACGAATTCATGAGCATAGGTACCCTTGGGGCATACCTTACCCTCGTTTACCGGTGAGCGGGTGTATGGTTGTGTGCCGACAACCTTTCCATCCTTCACCACGAGGTTGAAGCTGCAGCCCGTACCGCAATACGGGCATGTCGTCTGTACATACTTGAGATCCATGGTAAAACCTCGGATACTCTAATATAGGGGCACGTGATATTTAACAGTAGTGATTAACACATGCTTTTTCGGTGAATATCGGTGGGAATGAGGGGAATCATGCAGGCGCGGATGGGGGTGCACATACAGTTCGCTGATGGTCAGGGGCCCGGCAACCTGCCATGGCCAGGATCTCGCTCACGGTAGCCACACCCCGCAAGGTGTTCTCGTAAATCTCCATAGCTTTAGCGCAAAAGGACAACCTGGCTGAGATCCTCGATTGATCCGCCAGATCCCAGAGCAGTATCCCGGGGGCAGTGGAGTTAATTGCTGGCGAAAGAAGAACATCTTAGGTATACGCCCATCACGAGGCGCCGAAGAGGGTTTCGCTACAATGAAGAGAACAATACCGGTATCCCCCATACTCGCCGATCTGATAGGAAGTGCCCTGGCATCGATGGATGGCGTGAGGTTCACCGACCTCGACGCCTGCCCGTCGTGCGGCGGCCCTGTGGCCGGACACGATCTGCGGGCAAAGCGATTTGCTGTTGTACTCGATCAGGGCAGGGTGCGCACAATCCGGGTCTACGTGAAACGCTTCTACTGTCAGGACTGCGGCCGCCTCTGCTATGCAGAAGCACCCTTCTACCCTGGCACGCGCCTTGGCTCGCCCATCGTCGACCTCTGCCATATCCTCTCCAAGCAGATGCCCTTCAATCGGGCAGCAGAGCACCTCCGGGCGATCGGGATCGTTGTGGACCGTGGGACGATCCGGAACTACGCCTCCCTCGACGTTGGCCCTGTTCCAGCAGCCGAGCTCTTCGGCTTTCCGCTACCGCTCTCCCTCTTAAACCTCTCCATCTCCGCCATCGGGCATGAGCGCGGTTCCATCGTAGGGGCAGAAGTGCTCGCTGCCTGCGGTTTTCCACCCGCAGACGGGGCAGCGCTTCGTGGCGGGCGGTCTCCCGAGGAGCGGGATCAGCGGTATGAAGAGAAAGAGGAAGAAGAACGGAAAGCCGAGAGATAGGGATACCCCCGTTATGATGGCCGATGCCGCGAGCAGGATGAGGGTCAGTCTCCAGCGACCCGTAGCGCCACCTCCCTGACCGCATACGCCGGCAGTGCATCCGAGACCGCCCCGAGATCCTGGCTCAGCGTCGCGCAGCCCAGTTCCCGGGCAAAGAGGTCTGCTCCTATCCCCGCCGTGATCACCCGCTCAGCGCCGCTCTGGAAGAGTGCGCGCCCAACTGCGCGGACGATCAACCCCCGCTGGGCCTGCCAGAACTCCCGGGCGATCTGGAGGGCTCCGCTTTCCCCGATCTCCTCGATATCAGCACAGACTACCCGGGCAAGCCTCCGGAGCGCCGCATCACGGGTCTTTTCACCGTTATCCGGGGCCGGGCAGGTGTAGCCTTCCGGGGCGATGTGACCAAGCACGATATGCGCGTCGGCGCTCGCAGCGAAGTACTCGGTGCTCACCGGGGTCACCACCCCGTCCAGCGTGACCGCCGAGAGATGTGTTGCGACGTTCGTCCTGAGCATACCGGTGTATATGAGGTAGTGTTTCTGCAGCCGCCTGGTATCGGTCAGTCCTTTGAGGCTTGCGAAGCGGTTGAGGGGGATAACATCAGCGGTGGTGCTCCCGATATCGAGGAAGACCGCATCGGCGTAGTCTTCCCGCAGGTAGTCGGCCGATGCCAACCAGTTCGCGGCAGCAAGGGCCGGGACCGGTCGGGTATGGAATGCCGCATCAGTGCCATAGAAGGCTGCATCCGGGATGGCCGTATGGACAGCGTCGACGATCCAGCGGATCCCCTCGATCTTGCTTGCAAAGCAGTCTGCCAGCTCTCCGCTCATCACCACGGCGGCTGGCCCCGCATAGGACTCGAGGAGATCAGCGAGCGGCGCGCTCTGCCAGAGCGGGCAGTAATGGATGTGCATGCCGGCATCGTCGATGACTTTGAGGTTTGCACCTCCGATATCGATGCCGATCATACCCGGGCGACCTTCCCGTCTTTGTCGAACCGGACCCTTCCCGTGAGGTGCACCTCAGTCGGCGCTTCGCCTCGGGATGCTGCCACCAGGATATCCGCGATCTCCTCCTCCATGACCTCCGCGATCCCGATCAGGCTGGTCGTGGGTCGTGGGTTGACATCCACCACGTAGATGCGATCGCCGACGATGATATCGATCCCGACATATCCCTGGCACCCGAGAACGTTCATCGCATGGACGGCGGCAGATACGATCTCCTCCTCACGGTCCGGGTGGATGGGTGTCTCACCGCCGAGGTACTGAAACCGACAGTCTTCGCCGACACCGATCTCCTGCCGGTTGATGGCGAGCAGGAGCGGAGGGGCGCCTGAGTAGTACTCGCAGACGTTGCCGGTCACCCGGCTTCCCACGAGGCTCACGCTCAGCGTCTTCCCTTCGACGTAAGCCTGGGCGAGCTCACCGGGGCCGGGCTCCTCGTCAGTCAACCTAACACCCAGAGCGCCGCAACCCATGATCGGTTTGACGATCCGCGTTCCCCCTCCGGCATCAGGAGGCACCGCTATCCCATTCCGGGCAAGGATCGCTGCTGTCCGCTGCTTATTCGCACAGACCGCTGCATTCATGCTCCCGCAGCCTATGTTATGGGTGAACTGCTCGAGGAGGTGCGTGTACCGAAAGAGGAGGTGGTCCGGTGTGATGACCAGTCCCACGTCGCACCCGGGCGCAAGCCTCTTGATCTCACCCTCGAAGTCAGGCCCCTCGGGCATCACCACATCGTAGCCGCATCGGGCGAGACTTTCGCTGATAACGGTGAGCATGGCAGCGCCTTCGGGTGCAAGCTCGGGGTCATGGCAGACAGAGTATTCGGCGAGGAAGGCCTTCATTGCAATAAAGGTTGACCGACAAGCACTTGACCCTGACGATCGGCAAATGTTTGATGCACGGAGACGATCCATACTAGACGAAGATGAAGCCAAAGATAATGCTCACCAACGATGATGGGATCACGTCCATGGGACTCTGGGCGGCGTACGAAGCGCTTGCGCCGTTCGCTGACGTCACCGTGGTCGCGCCGGCAACCCAGCAGAGCGCTGTGGGCCGATCGATCTCCATATTCGAACCTATCCGCGCAACCCGGGTGACGATGAACGGGGTGCCGGCATACTCAGTCGGCGGGAAACCGACGGACTCCGTGATCATCGGGTTGTTTGCCCTGCGCCTGAATCCGGATCTTGTGGTCAGCGGCATTAACATCGGCGAGAACCTCTCATACGAGTCTATCATGACCTCAGGCACGGTTGGGGCCGCGCTCGAGGCGTCCAATCAGGGGGTGCCGTCTCTTGCCTTCTCGCTGCAGGTTGAGGATCAGGGTGATAAGTTCGATGACCCCTCTGGAGTCACGGACCGGTTCGGTGACGCGAAGAGGGTGGTCCGGGAGATCTGTGAAAAGATCCTTGGAAACGGGTTCCCGAAAGATGCCCACGTCATCAACGTGAACATACCGACACCGGTGCGCGGCGGTTACGAGATCACCCGGCTTGCCGAGAAACTCTTCTACACCGGCGTTGAGGAGCGTTTCGACCCCCGTGGACGCCCGTATTACTGGATTGATGGGCCCCTGTATGAAGATGCAAACGAGGGGACCGATGTGCATGCGATCCAGAAAGGTAATGTCTCGATCACGCCGATCACGCTTGACTGTACGGCATTCCGCGCCAAGGATGACCTCAGGGGCATCCTCGATGGGATGAAGATCTGAGTGTGAGGTGGAAGAGTGGATCCAGCACAACAGGAAGAGTCGAAGCGGAATGCAGGTTACCATGCGGCCGGGATGGTCAAGGATGGGATGGTCATCGGCCTCGGCACCGGGTCGACCGTCTTCTTCGCGATGGAGCGGTTGGGCGAGCGGATCGTGGGGGACGATCTATCCATCGCCGGCGTTCCGACATCTCACCAGGCGGCTATCCGGGCTCGCCGGTATGGCATCCCGCTCACCAGTCTCGATGAGCATCCCGCACTCGATGTGGCTATCGATGGAGCTGATCAGGTGGACCCGGATCTCCGCATGATCAAGGGGCGGGGAGCAGCGCTTCTCCGGGAGAAGTGCGTCTGCGATGCTGCCCGTGCGGTGGTCATCGTCGCCGATCCGACAAAGATGGTGGAGGTCCTGAACGCCCCTGTGCCGGTTGAGGTGCTCCCGTTTGCTTCAACATCCGTCTCACGACGCCTTGCCGCGCTCGGGGCCAGGCCCGCTCTCAGGGAGGGGGTGAAAAAAGATGGTCCGATCATCACCGATAACGGCAACTTCATCATCGATTGTGATTTTGGAGCGATTGTGGATCCCGAGGGGTTGGAAGCGGCGGTAGTCGCTATCCCTGGTGTACTGGAGTGCGGTCTCTTCTCCGCCTACGGGGAGCGGGTGACGACCATTGTTGGCGAAGA
>JAAZOW010000159.1 GCA_012797575.1 Methanomicrobiales archaeon
AGCGAAGTTGCGTATGTGATAGTCGTTCCAGAAGTTCGCATCCATCTGCCAATGGACGGCTGGAAACGAGAACCGATCATTCTCTGTGAGGTAGCAGACGGCCTCAACGATATCGGTATCCTCGGTGACCGTCATCCGGGCTATCACCTCGCCGGAGAAGCCGCCTGCCATGAGGCTCTGGGAGTTCCGAATGACCCGGGCAAACGTCCCCTCTCCGCGATGGGCATCGGTGAGGTCCTCGGGGCCGTCGACCGAGATCAGGATCGTATCGAACTGGTTTGCGATGGTGGGTTCGAGGCGGTCGAGGAGGGTGCCGTTGGTGTGCAGGATCAGTGCCGATACCGGCGCTGCGCGAACGATCTCGCGGATGCGGTCGACAGCGAGCAGAGGCTCCCCGCCGTAGAAGGTCAGAACGGCGTCGGGATCTTGTGCAAGGAATCGGTAGAGATCGGCGAGATCGATCTCGAGATCCACCGGGAGGTCTTCATCGATAGCGATATCGGGCAGATCCGGAGGATCGACGACGAATGCCTTCCCCCGGCAGTAGGTGCAGCAGAGGTTGCAGTTATCGGTCAGGATGAGGTGGTAGTACATCAGGAGATCTCTTACAGGTTTGGAGTCGGGCAGGAAAAAGGTGAGGATATGGGGGGCCCGCACCTGGTAGATTCTCCAGGCGTCCGGCAAAGAGCGGGCTAGGCATCGTTGTCAATCGTATCTTCAGAGATCTTCGGGGGTGTTTTTGTCCCCTTCGCGCCCTCTGTAGTTTCGCGTGAGGCCACTCTGCCCAGGGTGGGGGCGGGGGTTGCCGCAAAGCAGAAATCCCTGCAGGATGAACAGACTCACATGTCCAGGCCAAAAGAAGATCTCACCGAACAGGTCATCGATCTCCGGGAACTTGTCACCTACCAGTCTGGGTCGATCGTCAGCCGGATGCTCGTCTACACCAGGTCGGGCACGATCACCATCTTCGCCTTCGATGAAGGCCAGGGCCTCTCGGAGCATACTGCACCCTACGACGCTATCCTCCAGGTCCTCGACGGGGAGGCGCTCATCACCATCACGGGCACCGAGTATCCCATGAAGGAAGGCGACCTGATCATCATGCCGGCAAATAAACCCCACGCGGTCCACGCCATCACCCGTTTCAAGATGATGCTGACGATGATTCATGCCTGACGTTGTGTTGTTGCAAGGCGCGCTGGCCCGCAGGTTCTTTATACGTTGCCGATCAGCCTTCCCCCATGCGCGCTCTGCGGGACATCTCTCGGGCAGGGAATCCGACCTCTATTGGCTATCTACCCATCTCGGATTACGGAATCATCGGCAACCTCAGGACAGCTGCGCTCATCGGGCGGAACGGCTCGATCGACTGGTGTTGCCTCCCGCACCTTGATAGCCCAAGCGTCTTTGCTGCTATCCTCGATACCGGACGCGGCGGACGCTTCTCCGTCTCGGCCTCGGGAGCAGGGCCCGGTGAGCAGGAGTATATCACAGATACGAACATCCTGATCACCCGGTTCACGACGGATGCCGGGAAGCTTACCGTGACCGATCTGATGCCGCTCTCAGGAGAGATCATCGGCCGCGGCAGGTCGCATGCGCCGCCGGGGATCATCCGCATACTCAACTGCGAGGAGGGTGCTGTGGAGGTGGTGGTCGAGTGGTCGCCGCGATTTGACTATGCCCGGTCTCGGGCACAGATAGAAGAGGTTTCGGGCGGGTGGCTCGCCACCGGTGGCGATGAGGCGATGTTCCTCTGCGGTCCAGAGGACGCCGGGATCGATGCAGACGGACGGAATGCAACCCTCCATTCCCGATTTACCATGCGGGAGGGAGAGATGAGGCCACTTGAGGTCCACTGGGGCCTTGAGGATATGATCTGCGACCCTGGTCGCGCAGAGGCAGCGCTTGACGGGACAATTCAGGTCTGGCAGGCCTGGGCGCAGTATGGAGATCTGGCGCAGACGTCGCGATGGGCCGGAGAATGGTTACCCTACGTCAACCGGGCCGGATTGGTCTTGAAACTCCTGACCATGGCCGGGTCGGGGGCGATCGCTGCCGCTCCGACGACATCCCTCCCTGAAGAGATCGGTGGAGTCCGGAACTGGGACTACCGGTACGCATGGGTCCGCGACGCCTCGATGACGGCGCAGGCCCTGGTCTCCCTCGGCCATTCTCGAGAGGCGGTTGAGTTCCTCCAGTGGATGGAGCGGACGGCTGAGGCGCACTCCGGAGCGCGCCAGCCGCAGGTGCTCTTCGGGCTGCACGATCCCACCACCGACCCTGAAGAGATCGAGCTTGAGCACCTGGAAGGCTACCGGGGTTCACGCCCGGTCCGGATAGGGAACGCTGCCGCCCGCCAGCTGCAGCTCGAGATCTTCGGGGAGCTCATATCGACCGGTTACGAGCTCGCCCGCCGGGGCATGAATCTGGAACACAGATCTCTCAAATTTCTCGCCGCTGTCACCGATTACGCCTGCAGCAGGTGGATGGAGCCGGATCATGGGATCTGGGAGATGCGCGGCAAGCCGCAACACTTCGTCTACTCGAAGGTGATGGTCTGGGTTGCTGTCGATCGGGCGATCTACCTCGCGAAGCACCACGGTCTCGTGGGTGATGTGGATCGGTGGAAGAGAACCCGGGCAGCTATCCGTGAGCGGGTGCTTGCCGAGGGCTACAACCCGGAAGTGGGCTCGTTTGTACAGGCATTTGGATCGATGGCCCTGGACGCAGCCAACCTCCGCATACCGCTCGTAGGGTTCCTCCCCTTCGACGATGAGAGGGTGATCGGGACGATCGATCAGACGCTCGAACGCCTGACGAAGAACGGGCTCGTCTACCGCTACCTCACCGACGATGGCCTCGCCGGAGAGGAGGGTGCCTTTGGCCTCTGCACCTTCTGGCTGGTGGATGCACTGGCCCTATCGGGGAGGGTGGATGAGGCCCGGGATATCTTTGTTGGACTCGTCGAGCGGGCAAACTGTGTAGGTCTCCTTCCCGAGGAGTTCGATCCTGATACCGGTGAGTTTCTCGGCAACTTCCCGCAAGCGTACACCCACATCGGTCTCATCAACAGTGCGCTTTACCTCGCGTATGCGGAAGGACGATGGATCCCTGAGCATGCACCAACAGGCATCTCCCTGCTACGATAGTACAGTCACGGGGATGGAGCTCACCCGGGCACCGCTGCAAAGGCCAGGGCGATGTAGGCGCCGTAGCCAATGAGCAGGATGACGGACCAGCCCCGAACAAGCGCCGGGCGCGCAAAGAGCAGGGGAAGGATCGCGACCGTGAAGAAGACAACCGCGATGATGTCGACCCACGACCCGATGGCGACCGGGGCGAGGAGGAGGCTTACTCCGAGGACCAGGAGGAGATTGAAGATGTTGCTCCCGAGGATGTTGCCGACCGATATGGCTCCCTCACCATGCAGGGCTGCCACAAGCGAGGTCGCGAGCTCCGGGAGCGATGTTCCAACGGCGACGATCGAGACGCCGATTACGAAGGCGGGGACTCCGAACCCCTCAGCGATCACAATGGCGCTCTCGACGACCAGGCGAGCTCCGATAACGACGGCGATGAGCCCGAGTATGATGTAGAGGGCATCGGTCCCCCCGCGGGATCTGATATCGGCACCTGCCTCTTCTCGTCCTGTCCGCACAAAAATGATGAGGATACCGGCAAAGAGGATGAGGAAGACCACTCCGGCAAGGGTGCCGAGTGTACCCCTCGAGGCGAACAGGGCAAACATTGCTGTCGCACCGAACATCAACATGGTGTTCTGGATGAGCGCGGGGCGCGACGTCCCTGACGCGGCAACCATATCGGGGCGGATGAGGGTGCAGAGTGCCAGGATGAGGGCGATGTTTGCTATGTTGCTTCCGAGGACGTTCCCAAGTGCAATGGCTGTATTCCCCGTGGCCGCGGCATCCGTGCTGACGACGAGCTCGGGGAGCGATGTGCCAAACGCTATGATCGTCGATCCGATCAGGGCCGGGGAGATGCTGTATCGCAGGGCAAGGCCACTCCCTCCGTCGACAAAGAGGCCGGCCCCCTTGATGAGGAGCGCTATACCGATGATGAATGTAATGGCGGTCAGTATCATAGAGACATCCGGAGCGTGCTGATACCGGTTTGACGGGAATCTCATAATACGTTTCCGGGAGCGGTAGGCGCAATACCTGCGACCTGGCGGCTGAGAGCTGCCCGCCGGGTAAACCTTTATGCCGCTCCATGATGATCTGAGCCGCACCATGGAGCACGAATACGATGTCATTGTTATCGGGACCGGTGTCGCCGGTTCCGACGTTGCCCTGCACTGCAGAGAGGCAGGGCTGCAGGTAGCGATCACCGATCACCGGCCCTACGGGGGGACGTGCGCCCTCCGGGGCTGTGTCCCGAAGTGGGTGCTCGCTGGCGCTGCGGAGGCAGTGTCACGTATCCATAACCAGCAGGGGGCGGGCATACGGGGGACCGTATCGATCGACTGGCCGGAGTTGATCGCCTTTGAGCGTTCATTCACCGATCCTGTTTCGCAGTGGAAAGAGGAGAGCTTCCGGGAAGCGGGCATCCACACCTACCAGGGGTTCGCCCGGTTTGCAGGTCCGAACCAGGTCTTGATCGGTGACGACCTCGTTGCTGCCCGGCATATCGTGATCGCCACGGGCGCCGTCCCGCGGCCGCTCGGCGTTCCGGGCGCGGACCTCGTGACTTCAAGCGGCGACTTCTTCTACCTCGAGACGCTTCCGGAGCGGATCGTCTTTATCGGCGGAGGTTACATCTCATTTGAGTTCGCCCATGTGGCCGCCAGGGCCGGGGCGAAGGCGGTCATCCTCCAGCGGAGCGGGCAGGTGTTGAAGGGATTCGACCATGATATCGTTGCCCGCCTGGTGCAGGCGTCACAGGATATCGGGATCGACATCCAGGTGAATATGCCCCTTGTATCGGTCGAGAAGGTTGATAGCGAGCTTCGAATTCATGCCGGGAAGAAAGGGGACGAGACGGTCTTTGAGGCTGACATGGCCATCCACGGTGCCGGGAGGGTCCCTGCGATTGAAGGGCTCGGTCTCGAGGCCGGGAAGGTCGAGACCGATCGCAGAGGGATCCGGGTCAACGAGCATCTCCAGAGCATCTCAAATCCGGCTGTCTACGTTGCCGGCGATGCAAACCCACGGGGTGTGCCACTGACGCCGGTAGCTGTTATGGATGCCCATATCGTCACCGATAACATCCTACGCGGCAATACGCGGATCGCAGACTACTCGGTCGTCCCGAGTGCTGTCTTCACAACCCCGCCCCTCGCGGCGATCGGGCTCACAGAGGAAGCGGCGAAGAAGAAGGGGGTGTCCTACATGATCCACAGCGGCGATCTCTCAGAGCGTTTCACGAACCGGGCCACCAATCTGAGGCCTGTCGCCTACAAGATCCTGATAGACAGTGATTCCCGCAAGATCCTCGGGGCACACCTCATCGGGCGCCATGTCGAGGAGGTGATCAACATCTTTGCTCTTGCAATCAAGCATGGGTTGGCGGTGGATGACCTCACGCTGGACGCGGTCCCCTGGGCCTACCCAAGCAACGTCTATGACATCATCTATATGGGTCTGCCTGATGGCGAGGATGTAGAACCAGCATAGGGCCAACCCTACCCGGGGAATACCCACGACGAGGGGGGAGCAATCACAAAAGTATCCAGGTGAGAAGGGGATCGAGAGCGACTGGGATCCTGGCACCCCCGCCTCCACCTCCCCGTCCCCTCACGCGTCGGCACTCTCTTCCTTTGTCTTTGGTTTCCTCTCGGGCTTCACGTAGGTGATAGTGTAGCGATCCACGACGTGCTCCGCCGTCGGCGGGAGATACTCTTGCTCCATCGTGAGGCTCCCGAAGG
>JAAZOW010000019.1 GCA_012797575.1 Methanomicrobiales archaeon
TCCCGCGACCTTCCCGCTCGCCCTCGCCCGGGAGCTCGAGTCGTTCCACCCGGTCATCCTCGATGGTGCCGGAACGGTCGGGGCGATGCGGGCGATCAAGGCACCAGACGAGATCGAGCAGATACGATCGGTGCAACGGGCCACCGAGGAGGCGATGGAGCGCGGGATCGCGCTCATCCGTGGTTCCACCCCGAAGGGCGGCATCCTCCTCCGGAACGGCCAGCCCCTCACCGCCGAGGCCGTCAGGACAGAGATACACGTCCATCTCCTCACCCGGGGATGCCGGGGGGCGGATACCATCGTCTCCTGCGGCCCCGATACCGCCCTCCCGCACAACCTCGGCACCGGGCCGCTCCTCGAGGGCGAACCGATCGTTATCGATATCTTCCCACAAGATGAGCTCTCCGGCTACTACGCCGACATGACCCGGACGGTCGCAAAAGGCGAGCCCTCCCCCGAGATCCGGGATATGTACGAGGCCGTCCGGGATGCAAAAGCTCTCGGCGCCTCCAGGGTCCGTGCCGGGGTCACCGGGGCCGACCTTTACCACGCCGTGGTGGAGTTCTTCAGCGACCACGGCTACGAGAGCGATACGCAGGGATTCATTCACAGCCTCGGTCACGGGGTTGGTCTCGAGGTGCATGAAGAACCGTCACTCGGTCCCCGGGGAGGGGCGCTCGCCGCTGGAAACGTCATCACGATCGAGCCCGGGCTCTACTATCCCGGGATCGGTGGCGTCCGCCTGGAAGATATGGGAGCGGTGGCGGAGACCGGATTTGACCGATTCACCCAATACGAAGAGGAACTAATCATATGATCATGAACGATGAAGTCTATGAGGCCTACCGGGAGGCAGGAGCGCTGGCAAAGAAGATGCTCCATCAGGGCGCCGATCTCGTGAAGGTCGGGGCAAGCCTCCTTGAGATGGTTGAGGTGACAGAGGCGATGGTGGTTGAGGAGGGAGCCGACCTCGCCTTCCCCCTCAACATCTCCTTCAATGAGGCTGCGGCCCACGATACCGCCATGCCCGGGGATGAGCGGACGTTTTCCAGCGGAGATCTCGTCAAGGTCGATCTCGGGGTGCAGATCGACGGCTACATCGCCGACACCGCCCTGACCGTCGACCTCGGCGATCACGCAGATCTCGTGGAAGCGTCCCGGGCAGCCCTCGAAGCGGCGATCGCCGTCGTCCGGCCGGGTATCACCACAGGAGAGATCGGAACGATCATCCAGGCGACCATCGAAGAGCATGGTTACAAACCGGTTGCGAACCTCACCGGGCACGGCCTCGGTCACTACGACCTCCACGCAAGCCCCACCATACCAAACATCGCTATGGCCGGCGGCGCGGTCATCGAGGAGGGCATGGTCTTTGCGATCGAACCGTTCGCCACCACGGGATCGGGGAGGATCAGCGAAGGGAACCGGGTGGAGATCTACCAGCAGATAGCGGCGCGGCCCGCCCGCTTACCGTCGGCGAGGCGCGTGCTCAAGATTGCGCGGCCACGGCGGGGGCTCCCGTTCGCTCGCCGATGGGTCCCGGGAGGCAAGGTCGATATCGGGCTTATGAACCTGGTACAGTCCGGGATCCTCCATCCCTTCCCGGTGCTCCATGATGTTCCGGGGTCGTTCGTCTCACAGGCGGAGCATACCCTGATCGTCACAGCTGATGGGTGCGAGGTCACCACCCGATGAGTTACGCTTATTGAGAACGCGCGCCAATATGTCAGTTCATAGGTATGACCACCGATACGGGTACACGTGACGTCCTCGCCGTCATGGAAATCCTGCTCACCGCGGAGATATTCAACCGAAACCAGGATCTCGGCGTAAACGACCTCCACCCGCGCTGCCGGGAGTTTTTCGGTATCGGGAGTAGCGGGAGCCCCGAGGTGAAGCGCCCGCTGATCGTGAGCGAAGGAGCGATCAAGAAGGTGCTCGGCATCCCGGATGCTGCCTGCCAGGCTATCCGCCAGAACCCGCTCGTCAGCTACGACGAGTTCGGGCAGCGTCTGGCTCTTCCTTCTCTTGATGCAGTGGCGGGGTGGTTTCTCAAGAGGGGCGGGGGCCCGCAGATCGAGAGGAACCCCACCTTGGCATATTTTTTTGAAGGGAAGGACGGCGTCCAGGTCCGGTATCAGGATGTCCGTGCAAGGAATCCCCGGTTTGAGGATACGAAGGAGTATATAGAGACGAAGGTCTCCCGGATCATCGGGGAGAGCGAGGAGATGCGGGAGGCGCGTGATCTGATCATCATCAGCGCACCTGATGAGGTCGAGGCCACGCTCGACAACCTGGTCTGCACCCCACGGCAGGAGGAGGTCATAAGAAAGATCGGTGTCGCCCTCGAGCACCGGGACTTCTTACAGCAGCAGCGGATCTACGAGTTCGGGCGCCTCCTCTTCGTCGGACCGCCCGGCACCGGGAAGACGTCGCTTGCGCTCGCTATGTCCCGGGAGCTCCATATGCCAATCCTCGAAGTCCGCCTCGCTATGGTCACCTCTCAATACCTGGGCGAGACGTCGAAGAACATCGACCGGATCTTTGACCTCGCAAAGAGGCTCGCCCCCTGCATCCTCTTCATCGATGAGTTCGACTTCGTTGCAAAGACGCGGGTCAGCGACGACCACGGCGCGATGAAGCGTGCTGTGAATATGCTCTTGAAGAACATCGACCAGATCAGTTTCGTCAGAAACGGCGTCCTCCTCATAGGGGCGACGAATCATCCCCGAGTCCTCGACGAAGCGGCCTGGCGCCGGTTCGATGAGGTGGTGGAGTTCCCGCTCCCGGACCCTCTGATGCGGCAGGCGATCCTCGAAAAGATCGCTTCCGGCATCGATTGTAACTGCGATTTCGCTGACCTCGCGGCACAGACAGAAGGTTTTTCGGGTTCCGATCTCCGGATGATGATGAAGGAGGCGGTGATATCGGCGCTGATGGAGAGCCGGCGTCACCTTGATACGGTTGATATCGAACAGGGTCTCCTCAGGGTCGAGGAGCGCAACCTCATCCGCGATACCGGATACTGATATGCAGATAACGCTGCTTGGGACCGGGGATGCCATCGGGACGCCGAAGGTTGGGTGCGACTGCGAGACCTGTCAGGCGATGGTAGCGGCCGGGAGGTCGAGGCTCCGGACATCCCTCCTCATCGAGACGGAGGGAAAGCACATCCTCGTCGA
>JAAZOW010000210.1 GCA_012797575.1 Methanomicrobiales archaeon
CCCCGCACTCACACCTCTCTGAGGAGAACGACCGAAACATCGTCCGGGCACTCCGGAAGTTCGAGGAGGAACGATACGCCCTCCCGGTCCTCCTGACCTCTGATATCTACATGGCTGACCTCTGCACGGCCGAGGGGCTCGAGTACTTCTACCTTGACCGCCCATACAATGCGGAGGTAACATCCTGCATGCCGCCGGCGTTCCGGAGGCTGCTCTTCAATCTGGCCGTTGTCTTCGGGTTCATTCAGTGTGACGGCATCACAATCTTCGGGGAGTACGGGGGAAAGGGCAACAACCTGGATGAGCTGAAGGTGCGCTTCCAGGACGATGGACAGTACCGTGACTTTACAAGGGATCTCTGGATATGCAGACAGCTCTCAACACTCGATATCAGCAGGTAGAGGCTATCATCTGCGATATGGACAACACCCTCTTTGACTTCATGGCAGCGAAGTGGGAGGCGTGTCGGTGCGTAGTCGACTATCTCGGGATCGGCGACCCTGAAGCACTCTGCCTGCAGTTCCTCAATGGAACCCACGGGTTTGAAGACCACAGGAACATACGCGACTACCTTGAGGGACTCGACGCATACCAGCCCGGAACATACGAGGTCTGCTGCCGCATCTACGAGGGTGTGAAACTCGATCTCATTGAGCCATATCCGGGTGTGGAGGAGACACTCCGGTGTCTGCAGAATGCCGGGATCAGGCTTGCTATCGCCACCGACGCGGAGTCGGTCCAGGCCAACCGGCGGCTCACAAGGGCCGGGCTCATCGACTTCTTCGAGGTGGTGGTGACACCGGATGTCTCAGGAAAGCGAAAACCTGAGCCTGATTCCCTCCTCTGCGCCATCAGGCAACTCGAGGCGGTGCCGGAGGAGGCGATGATGGTTGGGGACAGCCCCGGGCGCGATATCGCACCCGGGCGACAGCTTGGCATGGTGACCGCGTTTGCCGCTTACGGGGACTGGCGGCAGAGTAGAGCGGGGGAGATCGCGGCCGATATCATCCTTGCAGAGTTCTCCGATATCCTGGGTCATGTAGGTCTCCCCGACCGGTAGACCGATCGGCCGCACGTCTGGACCTCCACACGGCGATTGTCGTCAGCGGAAGGGTGCCGGGGACCGGGATCCCTCTACCGGGAGGCGCGCACCATGGATGACGAGGGGACGATCGGCCTCTCCGGCCTTCGCAAGGATGATCGCTCTCCCGGCACCGGTCATCGCAAAGACGGGTATCGATCGTCCTGCCTGCAGAAGCGCGGTCTTCGCCGCCACCTCACGGACGTGATGCGATGCGCAGGCGGTGATGAGGTCGGCCGTGCCGGCGAACAGGGCCGCATCCTCACGTGATATCCCCGTCAGATGGACGCCGACGATCACGGCCTCCGGGAACCGGTCCCTGATAGCCGCCGCCTCGGATGCGCTGGCGGTGGTTACAGCGATCCGCTGATGACCAGATGACGCTGCCAGGGCGACACCGGCGGTCTGGTCGATGGCAGCCGTATCGGGATCAAGGATAACGCCCCCGTTCGCCTCGATCCGTGCGATAACTTCGGGTATGGGACTTGTCTTCACAAGTCCGGACATCCGACCGCCGATACCCTGGATGAGGGCGGGATCTTCTGCGACCAGCGTCCCGGCCCCATCGGAGACGATCACAACGGCGTCGAGCAGCCCCTGCCTGA
>JAAZOW010000114.1 GCA_012797575.1 Methanomicrobiales archaeon
ATAAGTAGCATCTTCCCGTGATTAATAGATCTCCATTCTCTCCAGAACCGTTGCGATTGGTCATGGAGATCGACCGGCGTCAGGGTTTCCCAACGGACGAATCTGGCACTACTGCTCGGTGCCATCGTACATTCAGGGGTGTTTGCCCCTCTTCGCGCCCTTTGCAATCTCTCTGGTGCCACTCTGCCCGGGCGGGGAGGGCGGAGGGTGCCGGGATATTGAAACCAGAGAGACAGGGGAGCGTGATGCTACCCTGGAACATGCTTCAAAAAAGTTATCGGGAGTGGCTATAGATAGACCGGAGACTCCTCACGCGGGCTCGCGATGTTCGGCCCCCCGGGCCCAGGACATCACGCCTGCGAGTATGAGGAGCAGGAAGGAGACCACGAGCGCTGCATCGATACCCTGGACGAAAGCTCCCGCCACATGCCCCACCACCTGGGTTGTGCCCATAAAGACCTCGAATGCGAGAGCGCGGGGGATTGCGGCAGAGGCCACCGTTATGGCGAGCACGAAACTGCCGAGGACACCTATATTCTGCACCATCCGGAGCGCGCCGGATACACTCCCATAATCCTCCATCCTCGCGTTGGCCATGATAGCACTGTTGTTCGCCGGGTAAAACATCGAGGTGCCGATCCCGGAGACGAACGATGCCAGAAGGACGACAGTGAGAGATGTATCTACCCCGATCGCCATGTAGATCAGTATCGCCACCGCAATCACCACGGTTCCGGTGGTGGCGACGACCCGTGCGCCGATACGGTCCGAGAGCCTTCCCATGTAGGGGCCGAGCACGCTCCCCATGACGTAGCCGGGCGTGAGCAGAAGTGCGGCATCCAGCGGAGAGAGCCCCCGGATCCCCTGGAGGTACATGGTGATGAGGAATGTGACCGCCAGATAGCCCAGGCTCTGGAAGAATGCAGCGAGGAGACTGTATTTGAGGATCGGTCTGCTCAGACTCTCAAAGCTGACCATGGGGGTCCTGGTATGCAGCTCGTGCCAGGCAAACACCAGGATGAGGAGCAGGCCCAGGGGCGCAAGGATCATCGACAGCGTTGTAAGGCCGTTTCCAGCAAACTCAACCGCAGAGTACGAGATGAGCGAGAGGCCTGCGGTGAGGAGAGCCATCCCGGCGATATCGAGTGACGCCGGAGTCCTTGTGACGTCCCTCAGATACCGCAGACCAAGGAACAGAGCGACGATACCGATGGGTACGTTGATGAAGAAGATATACTCCCACCCAAAGAAGGTGGTGATGACTCCTCCGAGTACGATGCCGAGCGTTGCACCGACCGTCCAGCCCAGAGAGTTGTATCCGAACGCCGCCCCGCGTGAACCGGGAGGGAAGATATCGGCGATGATGGCTCCTGAGTTCGCCTCCATAAGAGCTCCTCCCGCAGCCTGGACACCGCGAAAGATGATCAGCGTCGTGATAGTCGCGGAGAGCCCGCAGAATAGCGAACTGACAGTGAATACACCGAATCCGAAGTTGAACATGCGGGCTCGACCGAAGATATCCCCGAGCCGCCCGAGCTGGACAGTCAGGGACGCAACTATCAGAAGATAGATGAGGATGACCCACATGGTGGTGAGAAGATCAGAATGAAGCTCTTCGGCGATGACCGGAAAGGCCAGGATGACGATGGTGCTGTCGAGGGCTCCCATCAGGGTGCCGAGCACGAGGATAGAGAGCCTGATCTTCTGCAACCGCTCCATATTTGTAAATTATGCTTTTCTGCCTATAGTATGTGTCGATACGCTCTATGGCCTTTTGCAGCCAGACTCGAGGATTCGTTTGCTCCATCATGATCGGTGGTTCCCCGGGGCGCTGAGAGCCAAAGATTGAGGCATTCGACGGTGAGGGTGTGCTCCACGAATTCCCCTTGCTGCGATCCACTCCGGAAAGGATAACTCTCCAGGCGGCGATACCACAACCATGGACCGCACAACCCTCAGGACGGGACGATGTGCTACAACCCCCCCTGCACCGAGGGGGGACCGGATGGCACTCCTGAGTGAGATCCATGCGTTCGTCCGCGAGTACGCAGACATCCTTGCTCGGTATCACAAGTACACGATGGCCGACCTCGACCGCATCGAGGAAGAATGCTGGAGGCTGCACGACGAGGCATGTAGCAGGGGCGCCTGTGGAACCGCCGGGGAACTCGTGGAGCTGGAGTATCTCATCGGCCGGGCGAAGGAGATGAAGGCAAAGGGGACGGGATGAGAGGCTGACGGAGGCCGATCAGATCCCCGCCCTGCAGCATAGGCGTGCGGCCATGCGCCACCCTACCGGATGAACCCTTCCCGCCCGGCATACCGTGCCGTATCCCCGGCCGCCTCCTCGATACGGATGAGCTGGTTATACTTCTCCACCCGTTCACCCCGCGCCGGCGCACCGGCCTTGATGTGACCGGTCTGCATGGCAACAGCAAAGTCAGCTATGAACGTATCGGCGGTCTCGCCGCTCCGGTGGGAGACCATAGCGCCCCAGTTATGCTGCTGCGCCAGGTTCACCGCGGCGATCGTCTCAGTCACCGTCCCGACCTGATTGGGCTTGATAAGAACGGCGTTTGCAGCCCCTTTCCGGATACCCACATCGATTCGGTCGACGTTCGTAACGAATAGGTCATCGCCGACGAGCTCCACCCGGTCACCGATCGCTCTGGTCAGAAGCCGCCAGCCGTCCCAGTCGTCCTCAGCAAGGCCGTCCTCGATGACGATGATCGGGTATGCCGCAACCAGGTCGCGGTATCGATCCACCATCTCAGCGGCGGTAAGGGTCAACCCTTCCGTCCTGAGATTGTAGACGCCGTCGCTATAGAACACGCTTGATGCCGGGTCGAGAGCGATCCCAATCTCCCGGCCGGGCACATATCCGGCACGCTCGATTGCTGCCACGATCAGGTCGAGTGGCTCGGTGTTCGTGGAGACTGCGGGGGCAAACCCGCCTTCATCGCCGACACCAATTGTGTAGTCCTGTGCTTTGAGAATATCCTTGAGCGCATGGTAGGTCTCGCTCCCCCACCGGACCGCTTCCGTGACGCTCGCTGCGCCATAAGGCGCGATCATGTACTCCTGGAAGTCCGGCCCCTGCCACCCGGCATGAACTCCGCCGTTGAGGATATTCATCATCGGGACAGGAAGGAGCGGCTTGAAGGGATCTCCCAGGTACCCCCAGAGCCAGAGTCCCTGCGCGACAGCAGCCGCACGGGCGACGGCCATGGAGACCGCAAGTGTGGCATTGGCACCCAAATTATGCTTATTCGGTGTTCCATCGAGATCTATGAGCGCCTCATCCACCGCCGCCTGCTCACGGGCATCCATACCCTGCAGGGTGGCGGCGATCTCGCCATTGATCCGGCTGACGGGCCTTTGCACCCCTTTGCCACCGTACCGGTCTTTTACACCGTCCCGGATCTCAATTGCCTCATGTCTTCCGGTCGATGCGCCAGACGGTGTCGCGGCGCGCCCGAACGCCCCACCAGAAAGCGTGACATCCGCCTCAATGGTGGGGTTCCCCCTCGAATCCAGTATCTCGCGGGCATGGATGGATCGTATCCTCGTGTCAACCTCGATCATGTTCAATGGCACCGAGGGAGCGGTTGACATCGAGCGCAAAAAAGGTATCGATGGTGCCGGGCCAGTCAAGGGCACACGCCGCGTTCACCTCTCACGGCAGGGAGTGAACACTCGTTGCCTGATACAAGCGACCCATTCCCTGGGCAGCGGGCCCGGGGTGGGGGCAGGGGAGCCGCCCGGTCACCAAAACAGAGATACCTTCATGAAAGAGATGAGGGGATCGTGAAGTACCCCCGGGCGGATTCGAACCGCCGTCGCCGGATCCAAAGTCCTGCATGATTGACCTCTACACTACGGGGGTACGAAGAAACGAACCCGAGGCCCCACGGAGGTGCCCCCGAGTATCCACCTATAATTTGATCCCGGGGATTATATCGGTTTTGCAGTACGGCTCACGCCCGTTCGAAGTCATCCTCGAACCTGATGATATCATCCTCACCGGTGTACTCCCCGATCTGCACCTCGATCAGCTCGAGCGGCAGGAGACCGGGGTTTGCGAGCCGGTGGGCAGTTCCTGCCGGGACGAATGTTGACTCACCGTTCCTGAGGAGGTAGGTCGCATCACCGATCGTCACCTCGGCGCAACCGGTCACGACCACCCAGTGCTCGGAGCGGTGATGGTGCATCTGGAGCGACAGGCGGCGCTTCGGGGGGACCGTGACCCGCTTGATCTTGTATGACTGCCCCTCCTCGAGGTTTGTGTAGGAGCCCCAGGGGCGGTGGACCTTTGTGTGGAAGAGCGCCCGGGAGTCCTCCTTCTCGCGGAGCGCCTTTGCGATCTCACCCACGCGCTGGGCTTCCTCCCGGGCAGCGATCAGGATCGCATCCTTCGTCTCGACGATGGCAAGGTCGTGGATGCCGACGGTAGCGACCAGGCGATCGGCGATGATCAGGTTCCTGGAAGAATCGATCCCGATATGTTCACCCTTGACGGCGTTTGCATCCCCGCTCTTTGACAAGACGTCATAGAGCGCATCAAAACTCCCCACATCGTTCCACTCGGCCTCGAGCGGCACCACCGCCGCCCGCCGGGTCTTTTCCATGATCCCGTAGTCGATGGAGAGGGACGGAGTCGCGCCGTATGCCTCCTCGACCGGATGCTCAAACGCCCGTACAACCTCCGGCGCGCAGGCTTCACACTCAGCAAGAAAGAGATCGGCATCAAAACAGAACATGCCGGAGTTCCAGAGATACCCGTCGGCGACATACCGCCCGGCGGTCTCAGGATCAGGCTTCTCCACAAAGGCATCCACGAGTGACCCTCCCTCCAGAGGATTGCCCGGGCGGATGTAGCCGTATCCGGTATGCGGCAGGGTCGGCCGCACCCCAAAGACCACCAGGTAGTCCTTTGCAAGCCGCTCCGCCTGGAGGAAAGCGTTCTGGAACGGTCCGTTCGCACCGATCAGGTGATCTGAAGGGAAGACCGCGATCGTGCTGGCCCCGTCTTCCCGGGAGACCTCCCTGACGCCGTAGTAGATCGCCGGCAGGGTGTTCTTGCCCACCGGTTCCACGAGGACCCGGCAGTTGCACCTGATGGCGGCGAGCTGATCCCGGACCAGGAACCGGTGATCCATGTTTGTGATGACGACGATATCCTGCGGAGAGGAGAAGAGGAGCGACCGCTTCACGGTCTTCTGGAAGAGCGATTCGTCATCGACCAGCGGGATAAACTGTTTCGGGTAGTGTTCCCTCGAGAGCGGGAAGAGGCGGGTGCCGCTCCCGCCTGCAAGGATGAGTGTCTTCATGGAATCGACCCCGTGCCCCACAGGGCATACATCTGTATTCTATTGCAGTACGGGGAGATAAAAAGGCATAGGATCCCCTGCAGAGGTCCGGGCGGTATATCATCGATGCCCTCCCGCATTCCCTGCCCCGGACCACACAGAGAAGATGGGCCTTCACGCCCGATTCATCGTCAGGTTCCCGGGGTAGAGGGCTCGAGCCTGTGGATCGAGGTCCTCCGCGACCGCGAGAGCCATCTCGGCCTCTCGGTACCTCCCGAGCCTCCCAAGCACCATACCATAGGTGACCCAGGCAAATATGCACAACCGGTCGAGGGCGAGCGCCTGAACACACGCGAGCACCGCCTCCTGGGGACGGCCAAGCCGGGTGAGGATCACCGCACGGTTGTTCCAGGCGTAGACGTCATCATTGTCACAGAGGAGTGCCGCGCTGAACGCAGCCAATGCCTCCTCGTAGCGACCCTGCCGCTCGAGTGCCACGCCCATGTTGTTCAAAACAGCCGAATTGTGCGATTTTTCTGCTGTTATATCGCTGTACGCCCGTAACGCATCTTCATCACCCTGTTTACGGGAAGACTCTGGTATAGCCAATCTGGGCATACGCATGCTACCTCGGACCCCATACTGTGGAGTAAGGATATATAGGTTCCTGCAACCCTCGCACTAGAATTGGAGTAATTCGCAATCGGTCCATAAAACGCTCTTTGGAGAGATTTGCGGATCACGGGCCTTTGAACCATGCCACTGTCCTGCGGAGCCCCTCATCGAGCGTACAGTCTGGGGAGAAACCAAAGGCGTCCTGGGCCCGGGCGATATCGGCGAGCGAGTCTCGCACATCCCCCGGCCGCGGGGGTTCATAGAGCACCTGGAGGTGTATGCCGGTGATCTCCATGAGGATCGACGCAAGATCGTTGAGGTTGATCCGGCGGCCTCCGGCGATATTGAAGACGCCTGAAGCGTTGCTCTCCATCGCAAGTATATTTGCCCGGGCGACATCCCCGACGAAGATGAAGTCCCGGGTCTGCTCCCCGTCACCGTATATGATCGGGGGTTTTCCGGTGAGCAGGCGGGTGATGAACTTCGGGATCACCGCCGCGTACTCGGAGTCCGGGTCCTGCCGGGGACCAAAGACATTGAAGTATCGCAGGAATACCGTCCTGATACCGTAGAGGTCGGAGAAGACCTTCCCGTAGTGCTCACCCGCAAGCTTTGAGACCGCGTAGGGGGAGAGTGGTTCCGGCGCCATCGTCTCGTGCTTAGGAAAGGTCGGATCATCGCCATATATTGCAGAGGTAGAGGCCGTCACAACCGCAGGGACGCCACATTCCTTTGCAGCCCAGAGTACGTTTAAGGTTCCACTGACGTTCACCGCGTTCGTCTCCCCGGGCGCCTCCACCGATCGGGGCACGGAGGCGATCGCTGCCTGGTGGAAGATGCCGTCCGCGCCCTGGAAGGCCTCGAGCAGGAGGTCGAGATCAGTGACACTCCCTTCGATGAACGTCACCCCGGGGCAGTCGATGAAGGGCGCGATGTTCTCGCGCCGACCGCTGGAGAGATCATCGATGATCACGACCTCGTGGTCGCGTGCCAGACATTCTGCAAGGTTTGAGCCGATGAACCCGGCCCCACCCGTGACGATGTAGCGCATATCGGTATGGTTATGCGCTCCAGTGATTTGAGCATTGCCGGGGGATAGGTCGCGGCCGGCCACACCCTTCACGGGATGTGGGGCCCAGAGACTACCCACTCCAGGATACCTGCCACCATATAGCATCATACGGTGTATCAGGATCCCGCTTCCCCATTCGAGAGCGGGAAATACTGCTGGTAGACCCTTCTCCGCTCCTCAAGATCGGTGTGCAGGTAGATCTCGGTCGTCTTGATGGAGGAGTGCCCCAGATTCTCCTGGACGACGCGGAGATTCTTTGACCGCCGGTAGAGTTCGCTTGCATAGGAATGCCTGATTGTATGCGGCGTAATCCCGTCCGGGGCGTTCTCTTTGAAGATATGCTGGACGGTCCTCGGCGAGATGTGGCGCCCCTGCTGGCCCACAAAGAGCGGTCCTTCGATCCTGTTTCCGATGAACTCATCGATCGCTGTAAGAGTCGCCTCATCGACGAAGACCGTCCGGATCTTGTCACCCTTCCCCGTCACACGGATCGTCTGCTCCTCAAAATCGATGTCCTCGACATTGATCGCACAGAGCTCTGAGACCCGGACGCCTGTCGCGTATATCAGGCGGACGATCAATTTGTTTCGCCCATCTTTGATAGACCGGATCAGGCGGAGCACCTGACTGTGTTTGAGGTATTTCAGCTCTTCATTCTTAATCCGCGGCCGTTCCACGCCGAGCATAGGATCGGCGACGACGGCCCCCTGGGTGTAGAGGTAGCGGTAGAACGAGGAGAGCGTCGATATCATCCGGTGAAG
>JAAZOW010000035.1 GCA_012797575.1 Methanomicrobiales archaeon
AGGCGGCAACAAGCGCGGCGAGGATGATCACGATCACCAGGAGGAGCATGACCCCGACGACCGGGGAGACCGCAGACTCAGCCTTCCCACCGGCACCTAGCATACACTCACCTCGACGTTCACGACCCGGAGGGTGACGTTGGTGACATCATCAGTCTCATCACGCTTGTCCCCCAGAATCTCCTCCATCATCACAGACACCGTATCATCATCGCCGACAATGCAGTTTTCGAAGGTGATCTTGGTCACCTTCTCGATAGTCTTCTCTTCGAGGACGGTTGCATTCACCTCAAGCGTGGCTATCCCGCTCCCGGTGATGAAAGATTCGTCCTTCTTCCGGGTGAGGTTCACCGTGGTGATGGTGACCTCAGAGCCATCTCCGGACCGGTCCACATCGATGAACCGCTCGAGGAACGCTCTACAATCCCCAGACGCCTCATCCCACGTATTGTACCGCGACGACTGCGGCACCGCCACATCGTCCTTCGTCACCAGAACAACCCCGCACTCCCAGCGGTAGCCCTGCGGCTCCCAGGAGGTAAACGAGGGCACGTAGGAGACATTCACCAGGGAGGTATTCAACGTCACGGTCTTCACGGTCTCACCTGTCCCGTTGGTGACGGTCACGTTCACCAGGGGGCGATCCTCTACAGAGACCAGCCCGCTCGAACGGACCGGGCTTAAGAGAATATCACCCCCGCCGAGGGAGAAGGGCTCACTGAACCGGGCTGCCTTCTTATGCGATACCACGTGATCGATGTCAGAGTCAAACCTGACAAAAGCGTTCGCCACCTCCCGGGAATGATCGATCTCCGACTGCTGCTTTAACCCGGGAAGATACGTCGCAGAGTAGATCGCAAACAGCGTGACGATGATGCCGAGGATCAGCATCATCGCGATCACGGTCGAGACCGCATCATCATTCTTCGTCATGGGATCACCCCCGAATAGATGACGGTCTTTTGCGTGACGAGCCGTACGATATCGCCGCTCTTAAGTTCGACCTCTTCCACCACCAGGCGTCCCCCGAGATCGAACGTATCTTTGGGTTTTCCATCGGCACCAAAGAGGGAGAAATCGGTATACTCAGTCCTCTTCCCCTCCTCACCGATGACGACCACCACGAGATCCTTCCCCTCCACCCAGTCACCGCCCTTATGCCAGAAGACCACTGTGGTATCGCCCGACACGTTCTTCATCACGACATCGACGTTCACCTCCCGGCCGCCCGGGATCATGGAGAACGCCGACGTGGCAAAGAGGGCGACCAGGATGATGACCAGGGTTATCATGATCATCTCGCCGACGACCGAAGATATCGCGTCATCCTGCTGCCTTCTATCTTGTTTCATGGAATCGCCTCATATTACGTAGACAAAGAGGATCACCGTCGCGGCCAGCATCACACAGACATGTTTGAAGCCAGCAAGTACACTGTTCGAAGAGAGTTGTCCTGCCATGATCCCTGAGAAGAACCCGATGATAATCCCGACATGGAGCATCTCCCGAATGTTCGAAGAGATATTGAAATTGACATCAAACGCCTCGAAACTCGATATAAATGCGACATTCAACTGGTACGACGAGTAGAGGTAGATGCCGAACGAAAGATAGATCACCGCCAGGTAGACGAACGAGACGTTCATCCGCTTGGTCTTCATCTTGATGTAGTGGTTAAGATCGTTGATCGCGATCGTCAGGATCTCACGGATGTAGTCGGTCACCTCGCTCGCCCGCACCAGGAGAGATATAGCCCGTTTCACCGAGACCAGACCGATCCGCTCCTCCATCCGAACTAAAGCATCCGAAACACTGGATCCGAGCCGGAGCTCTTCGGCGGTGATCTTTATCTCATGGGAGAGAACCCCCATCTTGCTACTGGAGATCATGAAGATGGCTCCCTGCAACGTCATACCGACATCGCGCATATCCGCGATCTCGCCGAGGAAGGCAGGAAGTTGCTCCTCGACCTTCATGACGTATCGGCGTCGGATCTCGTAGGCGATCATCACCGGTATCACGATCGCGATGATGCCGAGACAGAGAAAGACCTCCAGGGTATAGAGGGGGAAGACCGACCCGAAAGAGCCGAACTGGTAACTGAGGAAGAGGACGCAGAACAGTCCGGTGCCGATCACCGCCCCGACCGTGTAATCGGAGATATAGAAGGTCACCGGATGGCGGAGGATCTCGATGACGCGCAACCAGCGTTTTCTCGACTCAAGGGCCTTGAGGAACTTCTCACCAGGTCTCTCCTCGATGGCAGGACCCAGGATCTCGGTACCAAACTCAGTCTCCCGCACCTCGCGGCGCATGATACCAAGATCGTCAGGCGGAAGAAGGACGTAGAGTATGAAGATCAGGGCGATCGCCCCCAGTGGAAGACCCAGGTACATAAGCGGCATGATACCTTCAAGCGGAGCCTGCCCACTGAGGCTCTGGGCGACCAGGATGATGATGATCGCGATCGGTCCGGCGACAAACGCGGTCACGTAGACCTCAGCGATCATCTCCAGGATCTGGAGAAGCGCCTCCTGCTCCTGCCGGGCAAGCTCACGGTATGTCTCCGACTTGGAGTTGAAGAACGAGGTGAGGCTTCCCCCGCTCCGGTAGACCAGCAGGAGATCGTTTATCAGTTCCTTGAAGTTGGCCGATGGCGTGACCTCCATCACGTTCTGCATCGCCGTGATGAGGTCAAGACCGAACGCCTCCACATCCCTGACGATGAGCCCACACTCCTTTGAGACCTCACCGTAGAGATCCCCCGCCTCGTAAACGCCCCGAAAGATCTCGTAGAGCGTGAGGGTAGATGAGAGCGCCTGCATGTAGGTGACCGCATGAGGGAGGTCGACCTCGATCCGCGTCCGGCGCCCCTCAGCCAGGAGGCGGGGGTAGAAGAAGATACCAAGGAACAGCAGACCGACGACGGCGACAAAACCGATCAGGACGGTGACACCGTAGGGAAAGAAGGGGAGGATGTTGAACTCGACCCCGAAGAGCGAGAGGAGAAGGGCGGAGAGGATATAGAGAAAGGTGGCAAGCAGGATTACGAGCAGACCGTACTGCAGGTAGCGGGCGACAGGGATCGGTATGTGGGCTGAGAGCAACGAACGGGTCACCCCGTCTCTGAAGTTCTGAAACGCTGCTATCTCCTTCATTCCCGTTCCTGCACCATTATTTCCTGTATCATCTGCCCGACCTTCGCAGGAGAGAGAGGCGCCGCCTGGACCATATCCTCAAGGGCAGATCTTCGAAGAGCGATGGTCCCCTCAAGCTGTTCCCTGCTCCAGCCATTCCGGTAGGCGATATAATCAAAGACGGCCGACTGCTCGTATACCCTTACGAACCGGTCCGTCCGGTGGTCCCAGGTAAAGAGCGGTTCCCATCGCACCCCATCATCAACGACCGCGATCTCGTTCAACGAGAGACACCGGCGGAAACCCCGCCCCTCATCGTAGAGGAGACTCTGCACCAGGACCAGATCGAGGGCGTTGAACATCGCCACCGGGACGTTGATGGGGTCATGGATCAGGCGGTTCACGGTTTCGCGCACGTTTCCTGCATGGACCGTCGAGTAGGTGGTGTGCCCGGTATTCATCGCCTGGAAGAGGGTCTGCGCCTCCTCACCACGCACCTCACCGACGATGATATATTCAGGTCGCTGACGTAGCGCGGTCTTCAGGAGGTGGAACATGCTGACGTTGCCGGTGCCGGCGACGCTGGTGCTCTCCCGCGTCCGCATCGCCAGCCAGTTCTCGTGCGGGAGCTGGATCTCGCGGGTATCCTCGATCGAGACTATCTTTGCCACGGGGGGTATGAAGAACGAGACGGCATTCATCGTCGAGGTCTTGCCGCACGCCGTCCCCCCGGAGATGATCATACTCTTCCGATTCTCGACCGCAAGCCAGATGTGCGCCATCAGATCGAGATCGTAGGTGTGGTTGGCGATGAGATCGACCGGGGTCATGGGATCGGCACGGAACTTCCTGATGGTGAACGAGCTCCCCTTCGAGGAGACGATATCGGTGTAGGTGATCTGGGCCCGTGATCCCTCCGGGAGGGCGGCATCGATGAGCGGGGTCGAGAGCGAGAGCTGTTTGTCAGCTTTCTGAGCGAGTTTGAGCACGAACTTGTTCAGTTCATCTCTGTCGAAGACGCGGTTCGTCTGGATGTTCGCGTACCTCCGGTGATAGAGAAAGATCGGGACACCGGGGCCATTGCAGGTGATATCCTCGATCCGATCATCGTTCATCAGAGGATCCAGTTTTCCGTAACCGATGAAGTTGCGTCTGAGGTAATAGACGAGTATCTCCACCCGCTCGTCAGGCATATCGGGGTCGAAGGAGCGGATCACCTTCTTGATCAGGTCCGGATCGACGCCGAGCTCGCCCCTCTTGCGGGCGGTATCATAGATCAACATCGCCTTGAGGTGTTCAAACGTCTCCTCAAGGATGATCAGCTCCTTCTCCGTGACCCTGGGTTCGACGACCTCATACCCGAAGGTGATCGGGTCCCTGCGGTAGATGTTGGTGTAGGAGAAGGGGGGGACCAGCCAGTAACGTTCCAGCACATCCATGTCGGGATCTGCGGGCGGGAGATCCAGGATCAGGGGAGTGGGATCCGGAATCTCATCCGGGGCGGTGCCCTCACGAGGGATCTCTTTCGCCTTACTCTCAAACAGAGAGGAGATCTTCTCTCTGAAGCGGGAGGGGAAGTCAAACATCATATCCCCCCGTGATAGGCGCTCCCGGCCGGTCGACCATGATACTCGATAACCGCATCCACCGCGCAGTTCCTGACAAAGACCGCTAGCGCGTATTCCCCAGGACCGAAGATGGATTCGCTCTTGCGCGACTCCGCGCCGTAGATCGTCTGCCAGCCGAACGTCCGGTCAAGGACGGCGACATCGCCTTCGATGCGGTAGAGCGCGAACCGGGCATCGCTGTAAGGGGTCATCCCCTTAGAGCCGCCAGAGCCCGAACTCGGGACCGTATACGTGATCCGCCAGGGGACCGGGGCGACGACCTCGGTGATACCCTGGAGCGAGTATGCCCCCGGGTTTTCAAGCAGGGGATCCCGCATCTCGAGTATGTTCTCATGGAGCTTCCACCTGTCGGTGTAACTCCAGGAGACCCCGGTCGGGTACCAGGTATCCGTGTAATAATCCTGTACCGGTTTCAGCCAGGCCTTCACCGGAGGGGAGATCTCAGAGACCGGGATACGGAGAATCTCCGTGAGGCTCTCGTTCGCCGAGAACGGGGGCATCTCGTCGAGAGGTTGCTTCCCGGCGATGGTGGTACCGGCGTCGAGCCGGTCGTCCCGCGAGAGGGGGCGGCCCAGCCAGAGGCCGTCGCCACCGTTGAAGTACGGGGCCATCCCGTCGTAGGCGCTCCGTGGAAAACCTTTATCCTCGGTATCCACGGTCCAGGCCGCGTTGACGATGACGGGCTGATTCCAGACGGCATCTTCGACGACGATCCTATCGATATCGGGCACCCCGGGTCCAGGGACGAATGTCCGGTTCCCGGGGTAGTAGCACACGCTCTCGAAGGTGCCTGAGTCCGTGGCGTTGTGCCAGACGGCGCTACCCGAGTACCACCCCGATGCGGGATCGGCACCCCCCGGGAGGGTGGCATCAAACGTCCCGTTCTCCGGATAATAGACGAACCTGCCCGCGGGCGCATCAGCAACAACCCAGTGGATCCGCCCGGGAACCGTGCCATCGGTGATCAGGGCAAGGGCGGTGGCCTCGGGGATGATCGTGCGCCGGTCGTGGGTCGGAGGGTAGTAGAGGAGGCCGACGCCGTAGCCCATCCGGTTGAGGATGGCGGCAGCAAGGATGGCATGGTCTTCACTGTCGCCCTCTCCTGTGGCGAGGGTTATGACCGGATAGTTCGGGTAAGCGTCGGTCGCGCCGCGTTCCCTATCTGTTGTGTACTTGAGGCTCTCCACGAAGGTGAGGACGTTAGAGACGGTATCGCCGTCACCGTACCCCGACGTTCGGGACGTGGCCAGGAACCATTCCGCAACAGTGGCGATGATACCATCGTCGCCGTCGGTCACGACAAACTCAGCCATACGCTGTGGTTTGTCTTCATACGTCCCCTGGGAGGAGGAGACGAACCTTTGGTGGGTGGTGCCAGGGATGGTGAGGTCCATCACCATCCTGCTCCCACGGTAGGACCAGGCGTAGGACTTCTGACCGGTGGCCCTCCCCTGTCCATCGGGCTCGCCAGGGGTTGGAGTGGGCTCGCCGGGGGGGGCTGGAACGGGCTCGGGGTCATCTCCATCGCCACCGAGAAGACCGGAGAACTGAAGGACTGCAACGGTACCGACGATGACGATCGCGACTATAAGAACGACGATGATCTTGTTGAACAAGGTCTCGTCAAAGGTGAGATCCAGCCTTATCGCCTCCTCATCACGACGAGTGCGCCAATGACCGCGATGACCGCGATGAGTACCTCAAACCCCAGGAGTCCCGGTGTAGACTGGGTCGTAGGCAGGGAGATGGGCGTAAACTCCGGCTCCACAGAAGGCGTGGAGGTGGGTGGTGCCGGGGTCCAGAACGGGAAAGGATTGTGTGCCTCACTCTCCGCAGTCTTACGCTCGCTCCCCTCGGCGAGAAGCTCGAAGGTGCAGGTCTCTTTCAGGTTAACGTCCTTGCACCAGACGGTGACCAGGTACTTCCCGGGATACCAGGTGCTGGTATCGATCGAGCCATAGGAGAACGAACGAAGACCGGTATCGCGACTATAACCCCCGGGCGTGGTGCAATTGAAGGGAATCTTCATGACAGTGTTCGCCTTCCCCGATTCATGCATGTCAAGCGAGGTGATCGTCAGGGTCAGGGTGTCGGCAACGTTGATTCCGTCGGGGGTCGTCCCTCCTCCGGCAAGGTTGGTGGTTCCTGTAACAACCAGCCCATCCCCGACGATCAGCTCACCGGGCGGTTCGATCCGGATCAAAGGGTCTTCAATGGAGAAGGTATCCATCACGTAGGTGTCGTCGATGTTCACCGAATCCAGTGCTCTTAAAAGGGCGGTCGCCGCATTCCTGCTATCAAGAGCTCCGAGATCAACGAGCACCCTTCCATCATCCACATTGAAAAGCTTCTTCAGGTTGCCCTTGAAGTAGAGGTTGTTCTCCGGCAGAACATCGAACCGGTTGTTCAGTCCAGGGTGGTGGTAGACGATGAAGTAGTCGCCCGGGGAGAGGTCGTAGGTGAAGTTGCGCGAATAGGTGATCCCGTAGGTTCCACCGTTGCCCAGGGGGAACCGGGGATTACAGTCAGCGTACTTGAAGTTTGGGCCGAATATATACCATTTCATGTGGCCAGTGGAGCTCGTCGCTCCTTCGCTGCCCGGGCTCCCTCGGGCATACCACCACGAGTAGAGGAGATCTCCACGGGCAAACACCCCCCCGGTCCCTTCGTCAAACTTCGCGTGGACGGTCGGGCTGATCAATGCACACTCCCGTGAGGGGGGAACCTCGCCGTCGATGGAGCCGGGAGCCCCCGGGTAGCAGCTCTTCCGGTACCCGATCGGTTGAATGTTGGCATGGATGGTGTAGGTCCCTTCCTCGCAGTGGAAGTCCCGGGTCTCCCAGGTATACTCCCACCTTCCAGCGGTGGGGTTGTAATATGCTATGGTGAAAGTGCCCGGCTCATCGTCCACCACCTCCGGTCCCAGGTAAGTGAGGGGCGCACCATTCGCGGGCAGGTTGGGCCCCGTGACGAAGAGGTAGATCGGAATGAGGTCTGATGTTTTGAGGTTGGCCAGGGATCCGGACAATTTGACGGTATCGCCGATGATGTATGGCTCCGCCCTCAATTCATCAATGGTCAGCGTCGCGGCTTTCTTGACGACGTCGAAGTCTGCGGTCACCGGCAGGATGGCGCCGGGACCGGTTGCCGAGACGCGATAGCTGGTGAGCGGAGCCTCCTTGGGGATATCGATCTGCAGCTGCACCTCACCATCCCACCCAGGATAGGCGCGGACGTGATAGTCAGAGCCAGGTAGTACCTTCTCGTACCACCCACTATCCCCAAAGCGAGGATGGTACTCCTCTGTCGGGGGGACATGCAGGGTGATATTGTAGAGCATGAAGGGCGTGCCCCTGACCGTGAGTACAAGGTTGCCACCACGCTCCACTGACACATCGGACAGCTCGAGTTCGGGCTGGTAGTCCTTCGCCGTGAAGAGATATCTCAGTTCGTAGTTGAGATCGTTCAGGGTCATCCGGAAGACCATCATCACCTGACGGCCCGGGGAGATGACATCCTGATCTGAGAGGCGGAACGCGTACTTGAGATCCGGGATTGCAGGATCTGCGGAGAGATCTTTGAGGGAAACCCGAGTTCCGGTCGTGTTGATGACTTTGTCCGTTTTGGAGAGACCCTGCAGTTCGTATTCGTACCATGGCCCCTGGAACCCGCTGAACGGGAGGTTATGCTCGCGCATCAGAAATTGCACCTCCATCGCCCGATAAGGGATGGTCCCTGGTCGAGCAGGGTTCGTTTGTGGCTCGATGTCCGTCCCTGAGATATTCACCATCATTTCTCCAAGAGAATCAGCGACGTTCTGTATCTGACAGTATTTGCTTTGATTGAGGAATCCATCATCATACACAGGATAATATTGGCCCGGGCTCCCGCGAATGAAGTTTGCGACATTGTCCTTGATCGCGATAGGGTCGGTCTGCTGTCCCATCGAGTCAATCCTCACTATTCGGATCGGATCTCCTCTTTCCGGATCGGCGAATTCCGAGAAGTTCACCCCCTGCTCTCCCAGGAAAACGATCTCGTAAAGAGATATCCCGGCGTTGGGTCCCTCGGGCGTCGCGAACCGCGCTGAGGCTACGGGTGTTAGTGCAGTCAGGAGAAGAAACGCCATGGCCAGTAGCACCAGTATTCGATACCCGTTCATGTTATCTGAGCCTCCCCCGGGGGATACATCCCCATTTTAAACCCTTGCTCCCGAACCAGACTGAGTTATTTGGCTTCCTCGGCCCCTCTCGACCATTTTCCCGATCAGTTACCAGATACAGGCTTTGGCGTAATGACCGGAGGGATATCGATATAGAACGAGATCCCTACGCCCCGCCACAACTGCTGTCCAGAGGCCATACCACACAATTGATACAATATAGTAAATTCGTATATTTAACAACTGCTTTTTGTTAAGTGTATAGCCTTTACATAATCGGGCAAATGGAGGTGTCAACTACCCCTACGCCTGTGCGGAACGGGTATTCTACGAATGTACTGAAACGTTCTGGAAGTCCCGGATCCGTTTGGCATAGGCTCCCGGGAGACTGCCGATAGTGCATCACTTTACCATACTTTTCGCATCCACCCGCACAAATCATCGCTCTGGAATAGTGGCGGATAGGAAAAAGGCGGTACCACCCTGCCCCCCTCCGACTGAACCCGGGCTCCCACGGAATACCGCTCTGGCATCCACGCTTCCTCCATCCAGGAGGGGCTCGATATAGCGTACAGCCACCGAAGCTACATATCACACTACGTAGCTTTGATGGTCGTAAAAAGTATATAGGGGCTTTAGAAACCCCTTTACGATGCTCTATGAAGTTCTGCAGAATCGCAACAGTTATCATTATCATCGCTGCGCTGCTGATTCCAGCAGTCACAGCACGGGAGAGGGGAGATCATCGCTACATCGTAACCCCAGCCAAAGAGATGACAATTGAAGATAGCCCTTCATTCACCCCGATGACCGATGGTAGCATCAGGCAGGGCGAGACGGACTGGTTCGCAACCTACATTCCCGCAGACAAAACCGAGCTCATCATCGACCTAGACTGGGGCGATACGTCCAACTCACTGCGGCTGAGAATTTACGCGCCAGATGCCGTGCTCGGACCGTACTATGATGCATACGACGGCGTGGACGGAAGGATATATTTGCGCATAAAGAGCTCTGTCGGCCTGCACCCGGGGACATGGCAGTTTGAGGTTTATGGACATCAGGTGACCGATACCCAGGACTACACGATCGCCTGGCGGTGAAGATCGAAACGTTGAACACTTCTTCCGACGACGATCCACCATGACGCGGTGGAGCCGGATCTCGTCTATTCTTCTGGTTGCCGTGACCCTCACGGCCCTCCTGCTCCCGGGCACGGCAACCGCCCACTACGCTGTCGAGCCGGCGACGGAGGAGTACACCGACGGGTGGCACGGCCTCGAGGCTATCACGTTCTGGGATCTCCCATCCCGGGTGATGATCATCTACTTCCTGCTCATGGTCCTGCCCGGGATCTCCTACGTTGGAGAACACATCTACATACTCAGCCTCCTCCTGCCGCTAGGGTTTCGGCGGGTG
>JAAZOW010000280.1 GCA_012797575.1 Methanomicrobiales archaeon
CTGGAGCTCACCCACAATAGGGCCGGGCTTAAACGAGGTCGGTCCCTTCGGAACGACGATATCCTCCGGCGCAACCTCACCAGGCTTCGCCACCATCTTGGTCTTCGTCTTCTCCAGCAGCTTATAGAGCCTGAACGGATTTTCGTTTGTAAAGATCAGGGCGCTATGACCCTCGGTGTGTTCCTTGAGGATCTTGGCGTTGCTATCCACATCGTTGAGAGCATGCTCGATCAACGTGTTGCGGGCCATCTTCACCTTCGCCGTTCCGCGAAGGCTCCGCCGGATCTGCTGAACCTGTGAAGCGGGGATACCATACATATCCACGAGACCGACGAGCGAATACTCCTCGATACCGCGCTTGATCTCATCCACCTCTTCCCTCTTCCACCGGGGAAGATTCTGGGTATAGAGCGCCATCAGATCACCCTCACGGCCGGACCCATGGTCGTCTTCACATAGGCCGAATGAATGTTCAGCGCCCCACTCTCCAGGACAGACTCAACTCTCCGGAGAACCGCATCGATGTTCTCCGCGATCTCTTCTGGCTTCATCCCGACCGTTCCAACCTTTGCGTGGAAGACTCTCTTATCCTTCGTCCGGATCTTCACGGAACTGCGCAGACGCTGGACGATCGGCTGGATATCCGTCCCCGTCGCGATCGGTATCGGCATTCGCCCACGCGGGCCGAGCCTGACACCGAGGTAACGACCGACGAGGGGCATCATCGCCGTCTCTGCAAGGAAGAACTGATACTCTGCTGCCACCTTTCGTGCTTCGCGGGGCTCTCCCCCGAGCCGCTCGATCTCCTCAGGACCGATGATAAGATCCACATCCACCTCTTTTGCCTGGGTGGTGATCTCGCCCTTCCCGAGAACCGCGATCTTGACGTTATCAAAACCGTTCGGAAGAAGAATCGTCTCATCAATACGATTCTTGGGCTGGGACATATCGATGTTCCTGAGGTTGACAGTGATATCCACGCTCTCCTTAAACTTCCGTTCCGGAGCCCTCTCCAGTGCCGTGTTCACGGCATTCAGTATACTGGTTCTATCAACCATCCTTTGCCTCCATAGTACGCGACCTCACGATCTTCTATGGTTGTCTGACATCTATGCGACGAGCACGCTATCGTATCTTCCGTCGTTGATGGCCTGGATCATGTCGCGGGGCTTTTGCCCCTCAACAGTAGCACCAACGCTCACGCACGTACCGACGACCTCTTTGACCGCCGACTTCAGATCGTACGAAAGCATATCATCCATCTTCATACGGGCGATACGGACAGCGGCCTCCAGCGGCAGGTCTCCTGCCACCTGGGTACCGGGCTCTGAGGCTCCCTTCCCGATGCCGGCCTCCTTCATGATGAGTGCCGTCGTGGGCGGAATGCCCACATCAATCGTGAAGTTTCGCTTCTCGTCGACAGTGACCGTCACCGGCACCTGCATGCCGTTGAAATCGGCCGTCTTTCTGTTAATCTCATCGACGACAGCCTTCACGTTGATACCGAGAGGTCCGAGCGCAGGGCCAAGCGGCGGGCCTGCTGTAGCCTTGCCACCGGGTACCAATACCTCGACCGTCTCTGCCATACAAATTCACCAGCCTATCCCTCTGAGGAATAGATGCCTGGGCTATCTAAGGTCACCGTGAAGAGACTTAAAGGTAAGGATGCGGGGAGGCGGGGAGTCGCCCGCCTGCCACCAGCATGAGGAGGAGCGATCACCTGCTAGTGCGACTCTTCCGTCCGCTCCACAACGCGGACCGAGTCACCGCGCACGGTGATCGGGATAGGGACCATACTCTCGTAGAGCTCAACCGTGATCTCTTCCTTCGCGGAATCGATCCTCTTCACAACCGCTTTCTCACCCTTGAACGGACCGGCGATGATCTCGACGATCGTGCCCTCGGTGATCCCGCTGACCACCGGTTTTGGCACCAGAAAGTGCTCAACCTCAGAGAGATCCGTCGACCCCTGCACCACTGCACGCGCGTGGGGGATCAACTCCACCAGCTGCTCTATCCGGGCTATGGTGTCGGGGCTCTCCACCAGGACGTACCCCCTCAGCTCCTCAGGGACCATGACGGCCGTCACGTGGATATTTTTCTGCTCCCGGGTCACTTTCTCGATGTTATCAGCAACGGTCCGCTCCTGTTTCGCGGTTGTCTTTATTGCATATATCCTGTTTGCACTCGCAGCCATATTCATCAGTGGGGCAGAACCAGCAAGATCTCGTATATAATAAACCCAACGAGGCCAATGAGCAGGATACCAGCCGCTGCCACGATCGCGATCTTTGAGAACTCCTCACGGGTAGGCGTCCGTGCCAGCTTCAGGACACGCCAGTACTTCTTGAAGAGTTCCTCTTCGATCTTGAAGGACTTCACTTCCTTGAACTTCTCTTTGTAGTCCATCATACCGGCTCACTTCAGGAAATCGATCTCAAACTGTTTCATCATGCGCGGCATACTCTTTTCGTTCCTCCCATATATTTGTGGTGACCGGACACCGGTGACAACAAGCAACGTCCGCATCTTGCCTTGCATGTCAGGATCAACCTGGGCACCCCAGATTATGCGTGCATCAGGGTCGATCCTCTGGTAAACCTCCTGTATGACGCCTTCAGCCTCAGACATGGTCATATCAGGTCCACCGACCACGTTGACAAGCGCCGCAGTCGCCCCCGATATATCGACATCGAGCAGCGGAGAGCGGAGCGCCTTCTTGACTGAATCGGCGGCCTTATCCTCGCTGTCACTCTCCCCCATACCGATCATGGCGACCCCTCCCCGCTCCATGACGGTCCTGACATCGGCGAAGTCGAGGTTGACAAGCCCCGGTGTCGTGATTAGCTCGGTGATACCCTTGACCGCCCGCATCAACACCTCATCCGAGACCTTGAACGCGGCGTGGAGCGGGAGGCGGGGCACGATCTCGAGCAGACGATCGTTTGGGACGACGATGACGGTATCCGCCACCTCGCGGAGCCGCTCGAGGCCCGCCTCGGCGTTCTGAGCCCTGATGGCGCCTTCGGCCGTGAACGGCAGGGTGACCACGGCGATGGTCAGAGCCCCCTCCTCCCGGGCGGCCTTCACGACCACAGGTGCAGACCCGGTGCCGGTGCCGCCCCCAAGCCCGGTGGTGATGAAGACCATATCGCATCCCTCGACCGCCCGCTTGATCTCGTCCTCGTCCTCGAGAGCCGCCTCCTCGCCCACCTGCGGGATCGAACCAGCACCAAGACCGCGAGTTCTCTGCCTCCCGATGAGGATCCGTGTCTCCGCGATCGTCCTGATGAGGTGCTGGGCATCGGTATTGAGAGCGATCAGCCGTGCCCCGTTGATCCCTTCCTCCATCATCCGGGTGACAGTGTTCGATCCCCCTCCCCCGCACCCGACGACTGCTATCTCGGTCCGGAGCTCCATAAGGATCTCTTCAAGCTCCTTATCGACCTCAATGGGCTCAGAGAAGCGCTGTTCCTCCCTCGCCCGTGAAAGTGCTTCTTCTACGATAGATTTCATATATATCTCTCCAATCCCGGGATATGTATCCGCTTTACGCTGGTTGTCTGCACCATATCGGGTGTGATCCTCCGCCCGTCGATCTCGATCGCCCTTCCGCCAGCGAGCGTGGCAAAGAGCGGCCCCTTCGGAACCCCGTGTCTGCGCGCCTTCGCAGGGTCGAACCGAACCTTCCGAAGGATTAGATGATCACCCGCGATAACAGTATTCTCACAGATAAGTAAGAGTTTTACGCAGAAGGTAGTTATATCACTTACGAGTCGGAAGGTTGCGCCCTCAAAGCCGATGACGAGGGGCA
>JAAZOW010000083.1 GCA_012797575.1 Methanomicrobiales archaeon
GATCCGAGGGTTCGCGTGACCATTTGAGACATTAGCACACGTACCCCTGCGGGATTGAAGACATCTCTCTTCATCTCGCACTATTTCAGAACCTGAAGTATATTGTGCGAGATATGGAACCCGGGCGATGGCATGGTCATATCCGGGCGGTAGCGTTGTTGTTCATGAACAATGCACGTTACGTCGAACCAAATCACACAATTTTTTCAAAAGTGTTATTAAATGGGAGGCTAAGTGTCATTATAACTACTGCTACGCTCATCCTCACGCTGCGTACCAGGAGTCAGCGAACGACACGATGGAGATGATGAAACTGGTGAATCATAGGATTAGATCGGGACATATTCCCGCAGCAATTGCTCTGGTGATGCTCCTCCTCTTTGTCACGCCGGTGATGGCGGATGAGTGGGTGGGTGGCATCCCCCTTAAGACCATAGAGAGCGGCGTTGTCTCGGGTGGACTGTACCACGATGCTGCGTTCGGGTTCAATTCCGCGGGACCCAATGGCACCATCAGTGACGGTGGAAAAACAGTCGAGAAAGTGTTTACACTGCCCCCCCACACGGGAGTACAATGGGCCCAGCTCTATGTTGCTGTCTATTGCGGCAACATGAAGGAGAATCGTCAGGCGAATCTGGAGATCCAGTTTGGCGGTGACGGGGATAGCAGCTACAGCCAGACCTGGAACGAGCATCTGGATACTGAATACGGATTTCCAGGAGAAGGGGGAAGCGGTCCCGTTGACCTGGATAACGGCAGCCGTGTCACGGGTGATTACCTCTACTGGTACGACGTGAAGGATATGATCCGTGACACGAGCGTGAAGGCTCTGGTGAAGACTTCGAAGCCGGAAGGGTATACCGGGACGTTTGACGGCCGTATCAAGCTCGTGGCCCTCGTTTTCGCCTATGAGGACGGGTCAACCGATCAGGTTCATTACTGGATTAACCAGGGGCATGACGTAGCGTCAGGGAATGATCCTGGATATATAGGCAAGACCTCATTCGATATCTCTGGACTGGGTGAGGTCGATCCTGATTCAGCAGAACTCACGATCTTCCACATGGCAAGTGCCAATGCGGATATGTGGATAAATGGCAAATCGGTTACCGGTACGAGTCCTCAAGGGAGCTATTCTGGATCAAACCAGTGGGATGTCCTTGACCAGATCGGTGAGTCTAGCATCAATTTTGAGTACCAGAATGCAGTGGGCTATTACAAGCTACCTCTCGCCTTCCTGAGCGTCCAGTGTAGCAATGAACCTTCGGGCCTCCTCCCCGATCTTACTATAGCCGGCACCGTCAACCCTGTGCCCTCGACCGCGGTCTTTGCACGGGAGCCTAACCTCGTCCGGATCACAAACATCAAGAACGCTGGCCCCGGTGCGGCCACGAATATACCGGTTGCCCTCTACGCAAGTGACATCGACGCGACCATCCCGGTCAACACAACGATCATCGGTGCACTTGAAAGCGGTGCCCAGACCACTGTGACACTTATCGATCCAACCATCCGCGACCTCGAAGGCGGCACGGTGACCTACACAGTCGTCATCGACCCTGGAAACACTATCGATGAGGTCGACAAGACCAACAACAACGAGATCAGCATCGCAAAGCCCGTGCGTTACAACGGCTACAAGGGCAAAGGCATATACTGGGAAGCGGGCAGCAACATCACCACCAAACAGATCTACGACCTCCGGGGTGACATTGCCTACACCACCCAGCCCGAGAGTGCCTACAAAGCCGCAGGCTGGACCACCCGGACGGAGACCTGGACCGCAGACGATCTCTCCGTCCCGGCAGGTGCCGAGATTGAGGGGGCATTGCTCTACATCGCTTACAACTGGGATCAGACTCCAGGGAATGTACCAGATGTGACAGCGACCTTTAATGATGCCCAGCTCACGTTCGGCACCCCTTACACGGATAAGATCAACTTCGGCGGTTATGCGGACTGCAAATACGGCCTCTACCCGGCGATCAATGTCACGAATCTCTTTGCCCTTGACGGAGATAACACCCTCGTCATGACCGCGAACGCTGGCAACAAGCAGGCCCTCTACCCAAGCACCCTCGCGATCATTTACTCTGATCCGACTGCGACCAGAAAGCGGATCATCATCAACGAGGAATGTGACCTGCTCGCATACTCTGAGTCCAGTTACGGCACCTCCATGGAGGAAGCGACCGCCTACGTGCCCTTCCCCGATGTGGAGGCTGTAAACGTCCAAAAAGCCACGCTCCACAGTTTCGCCGGCAGTGCCGGACCAAGCGAGGGTAACCTCCTCTTCAATGGCGATACAGTGGCAACCAGCGCTTGGAAAGGGACCGCCAACACCTGTGAGGCGTTCGTGGCTGACGTGACGGCCCACCTCACTGCGACCGGGAATGAGGCCGCCGTCCAGAGCACCGACAGCGGCGGCATGTGCGCCTGCCACCAGTTCCTGGTCATCGAGTATACCAATGGGGCCACCGCTCTCCCGGACCTCATTATCTCGGCCATCACCCCGAACGCGGGTGCCGGTGACCTCATGTTCGCGAACGAACCGAACATGATCTCGGTGACGGTGAAGAATCAGGGTGAGGCAGACGCCGGTTCCTCCGTGCTCGCGATCGAGATCGACGGCACCGTGTACACCGAAGAAGTCGGCACACTCGCTTCTGGCGTGAATGAGACGGTCATTATCACGCATGATGCCGAGTATGCGCACGGCGCATCGGTCAGCGTTACCGCGACTGCGGACTCCGGAGATGAGGTCGATGAGGGTGACGAGGCCAACAACGCCCTATCGCTCGACCTGTCTGTCTATGACAATGGTTACAAAGGCAAGCGCTGGACGCCAACGCTGGGTGGCGACATGGCGACCCAGGCGACGTTTGATGGCCGGTATGGTCTCGTGTATTCACACGGTGATTCGACCTATAAGGGCGCCAAATGGCCAGAACAGACGGTGACCTGGTCGGCAGATGACCTGCTGATCCCCGAGGGCGCGACCATCACCGATGCCCGGCTCTACCAGAGCTGGGGCTGGAACAAGATGACCGAGGATCCTGCGCCCAGTGTGGTCTTCAACGATATCGACGTTGAAGCACCGGTCGCGACCTACAAAGATCGGAAGAACTGGGGAACTTACGATTACCCCTACGGTTTGTATGTGTATAGCGTGACCGACCAGTTCGATGCCGCCGGCAACACTCTGACCATCACGCCGGAGGCGGATAATGATTACTTCCTCTACGGGGCCTACCTGGTCGTCGTCTACGAAGACCCGGCGACCACCGAGAAGCGGATCCTGATCAACGAGGAATTTGATATGGTCTGCTCGCGTGCATCGTACTCGGTGGATGATGAAGAAGCAACGGTCTATGCGCCGTTCTCCGGCGTCAACACCACCGATCTTGCCGGTGCCCAGGTGATCGCAGTCCTCGCCAGCGCCGATGAGAAGGAGAAGAGCAAGTTCTTCTTCAACGACCAGGAATACCCCGGGTTCTGGGAGGACTATCAGTCCGCCCAGCAGATCGGGTTCTCGGTCTATGATGTGGCAGGTGCTCTCCAGGACGGGGCAAACGAGGCCCGGCTCCAGAGCTTTGATGCGGGTGCCAATGGCGACAACATGTATGCCCTGACCGCCATACTGATCGCCGAGTACACCGAAACCACTCTTCCCGATCTCGTGGTCACCGGCATCGCCCCGAACGCCGGCGAGATCTTCGCTCACGAACCAAACAACATCACCGCAACTGTCGCCAACATCGGTGATGCGGCTGCAGGCACTTTCGACCTAAAGTTTGCGATCAACAGCGATACCACTGTGGTCTCAATCGCCGGGCTTGCCGCGAATGCCACGACGACCGTCGAGATCACCGATCCTGTGATCCGCTCATTCGACGATGTCGTGACAATTACCGTCACTGCCGATGCTGCA
>JAAZOW010000268.1 GCA_012797575.1 Methanomicrobiales archaeon
ACCTCGCTTGTCAAAGAGCGCCCAGACCGCTACCGGCGTGGCGCCGTGACGCTTGAGGAACTGTATCGTCTCAGTTAGCGTCGTCCCGGTGGTGATGACGTCGTCGATGATGACGCATCGCTGTCCGGTGATCGCGGAGAAGGGACCTACGATGGATCCGGTGGGGGTCTCACTCCGGCTGTGTTTTGCCGGGAGGTAAGCCGCGAGTTTCAGCCCTTCTTCCGCAGCGATGATGGTGGCGAGTGGGACGCCTGACGGCACGATTCCGACGGCCGTATCCACCAGATCACCAGAATCCCTCCCCCTTCCTCCCTCCATCAAGTAGAGGAAACGTTTGAGCATCATCATCGCCATATCGTTCAACAGTGTTCCATGACTCGCAACCGCCGTCCAGTCGATATGGACGTCTTTTGGGGCTTCCATACCCTTCGGCTGGGTGAGCAGCCAGGTGACCGTCTCCATCGAAAGGCCCAGTTCATCGGAGACCTGGCCTGGCGTGTGCCCCTCTGCCTGGAGTGCCTTTGCCCTCGTTATCAGCTCTTCGAGCGCGGACATGGAAGAGAGGTTTCCGGCGATCTATTTAATTTTTCGTTTGATCGGTGCACCGCAGACCGGACACTCGCCTGGCTCCCGCCAGTAGCGCCCGCACCCGCTACACCGGTAGCGCCATCTCATTACACGGGCAGGCCGCTGCCTGATGCTCCGGATTGTGATGCCGAGGCGGTGTGCGACGTTCTGGACTGCAAAATCGTCGGTGACGAGGAGAGCTGAGAGTTCCAGAGCCAGAGCGAGTATATCCTGATCGGTCGCAGAGAGCACCCCTGCATCCCCCGTCCGGAGCGCAGCTGCAGCGACTCGCTCCAGATCTTCTTCGCGCGGTTCCCGAACCTGGAGTCCCATCGCGGCGAGGGCCTCAAAGCGGCACTTCGCATGGAAGTCGTTGAGTTCCTCCACCACCGACGGGGTGGTCCAGACCGATCCCTCGACCGGCACTTCCGAGAAAAAGACTGAAGCGTCGAGGACCAGCATCATGCTGAGAACTCCACGGTCTCCTCGCCTTCCCGGCACCTGACCGGGTACCCGAACTCTGAGAGGAGCCAGCAGGCGGTCTTTGCGTGCATCGATAGCGTGTGGGTGCTGTACTCCCCACCGTAACAGGCGAGGTAGATGAGGAGCTGGTCAGCGAGGTGGATGTCGACTGTGCCCGGGCTCTGGCATTCTTCAACCAGGATTCGGGCTGCCATCCGCCCTACCGCCTCTGCGGGGAGCCCTCGCTTCCCGAGGGCGATGGCACCTTTCGCACCGCTCCACGCCGTGACAGAGCTCCCAACCCCCGCTCCTCCCTCCCGGTGGTCAAGGGTGACGGCGCAGGGGAGATCGAGATCTTTTTTAAGGACGCCCCTGGCGGCGGCGGCCTGTCGTTCCACGACGTGTTCCGGGAGGCCCGAAGAGCAGGAGACTATACCGCAGATCGGCTCTGCTTCCGGGATCGTGATGGGAGCGAGGCGCCCCGGTTCTACCCGGACACGCACCCGCCCGCCTCCCCGTGGGTAGTATCCCCGCCCGAGCACCTCGACATCAATCGAGGCCCCTGCGTGGCGGAGAGGGAGCGCAAAGACGCGGTCCAGGTAGTCGATTGTTGGGCTCCACGCGACCTCAGTCCCCCCCATCACCGTGATGCTCCCGCCGGTATGGAGGGCAACCGGGAGCCAGGCCTGGAGGATGAGAGGTATGCTCCCGGCGGTGCCGGGGTCTATCGTGATATCGGCCCATCGGAGCCGATTGGGGGAGAAGGTGATCTCGCGGCTCCGGTGTGAGAGTCCCTGACATTCGGCATCGCAGACCCTGGCGACTGCGCGGACTGCGGAGACGTGCTGAGGGGCGAGCCCCGGGTTTGATCGGTTCTCCCTGATCCGGGTGACGGTGACCGGAGTTCCAGATATCGCTGAAGCCGCGACCGCAAGACGGAGGATCTGCCCCCCTCCCTCCAGGTAGGATCCATCAACGGTGAACATCTTCCAGAACCGCTGCTACGATCGCGTTCGCAGCCGATATGAAGCTTGAGGCATTCTCGTAGGTATCGCTGGATGCGATTGAAGCGATCCCCGCCGCCCGCAGACGCATGTAGGCGCCGCTTGCGAGCACCCCATGGGCACAGGCCGCATGGATGGATGCCGCTCCCTGTTCCCGGAGCATACAGGCGGCGGTCGCGAGGGTCCCGCCGGTGGATATGATATCGTCCACGATCACGACCTCGCGCCCGGCAGCATCGACGGTCTTGGGAGCGATTCTGACCTCTTCACCCGAGATTCGGACTTTTTGAAGGAAATCGCAGTCCCAGTCGCCGATCGCCGCAACATCGGTCGCAAACTCGATCGCGCCCTCATCAGGGGCGAGGATCAGGGGATCTTTCAGACGAAGGTCGCCGACATACCCCCCGATCGCTGGAGCGATGGTGATATCGTCCGCCGGAACGCTGAAGTAATCCAGTGTACCCGGGTCATGGATATCGACCACAAATGCCCGCTCGATACCGTATGAGAGGGATCTTGCAACCGCCCGGACGCTGATCGGCTCCCCCCGGGCAAACCTCCTATCCTGGCGGGCGTAGCCGAGGTACGGGATCACCAGTGTGTTCCTCGACCGGTCGGCAGCATCGATCGCAAGGAGCGTCTGTACAAGCATATCGCTATTCACTATGCTGCTGATGATCAGGGTTTCATCATCCAGATCTCCACACTGGAGATACATCTCTCCATCAGGAAACCGGGCAAATTTCATCTCCGCAAGAGGAACACCCAATTTTTCTGATATCCGGGCTGCCAGGACCTGGGATCGTTCCGTGCTGATTATTCTCATAGAACACCTTCGATAGAAAGTATTTGAACGAGCATGAATAAATTATATAAGTACCAGTGCAACAAAGAGGTAAACCCGGCGATGGATTCAACAACTTCCAAAGGGATTCCAGATATTGAGCTCACAGACGGTGAGCTGGCGGAGATCAACGACTTCGCTGGCCTTGAGCTGAGCGCATCGTCAGATATCGACGTACCTCCGAATCTCATCGATCAGGTCATCGGCCAGGAACATGCTGTCGAGGTGATCAGGAAAGCCGCGGTCCAGCGCAGGCATGTGATGATGATCGGCAGTCCTGGAACCGGCAAATCAATGTTAGCGAAGGCAATGGCCGAGCTCCTCCCGAAAGAGGAGTTGCAGGACATCCTGGTCTACCCGAACTCCGAGGATAACAATAACCCTGTCATCAGGACCGTGCCTGCCGGCCGTGGCAAGCAGATCGTCGGCGCCCATAAGATGGAGGCGCGGAAGAAGGTCCAGATGCGGAGCACCTTTATCATGCTCCTCATCATCGGGATCATTGTCTATGCGATCCTCGCATCCCAGTGGCTCATGGGTATCATCGCTGCTGCATTCGTCTTCATAGCGCTGAAGTACTCGACGCCCCGCGAGGAGATGCTGGTCCCCAAACTCCTGGTCTCTCATGACCCCAACACCCCCGCACCGTTTATTGATGCCACTGGCTCACACGCGGGCGCCCTGCTCGGTGACGTCAGACACGACCCTTTCCAGAGCGGTGGTCTTGAGACGCCATCCCACGATCGTGTCGAGAGCGGTGCCATCCACCGGGCACACGGGGGTGTGCTCTTCATCGATGAGATCAACACCCTCACCCCGCACTCACAACAGAACCTGCTGACTGCGCTCCAGGAGGGCTCGTTCCCGATCACCGGTCAGAGCGAACGCTCGAGCGGTGCGATGGTCAGGACCGAACCGGTCCCCTGCCACTTTGTCATGATCGCGGCTGGCAACCTTGATGCCATCCAGGGCATGCATCCTGCGCTCCGGTCACGTATCCGGGGCTACGGCTACGAGGTCTACATGCGGGAGACGATGGAAGATACCCCGGAGAACCGCCGAAAATTCATCAGGTTCATCGCCCAGGAGGTCACGAACGATGGAAAGATCCCGCACTTTGACCGGGAAGCCATGCTCGAGGTCCTCCGTGAGGCCCGACGCCGCTCGAATCGGAAGGGCCACCTGACGCTGAAACTCCGTGATATTGGTGGGCTCATCCGGGTTGCCGGAGATCTTGCCCGGCAGGAAGGTGCTGAGATCACCACGGCAAAGCACGTCATCACCGCGAAGAAGACCGCCCGCTCGATCGAGGATCAGATCTCCGATGAGTACATTCGGCGGAGCCGCGACTACGACATCACCGTCGTCGAGGGCACCCGGGTTGGGCGGGTGAACGGGCTTGCCGTTATGGGGAGTGATTCCGGATCGGTGCTCCCGGTGATGGCGGAGGTGACGCCGAGCCAGGGGGCGAATGGTACGGTGATTGCGACCGGCATGCTCAAGGACATCGCCAAAGAGTCGATCACGAACGTCAGCGCTCTGATAAAGAAGTTCACGGGCAAGGATATCAGGAACATCGATATCCATATCCAGTTCATCGGAACCTATGGCGGCGTTGAAGGTGATTCAGCCTCTGTGACCGTCGCGACGGCAGTGATCAGCGCCATCGAGGATATCCCGGTGCGGCAGGATATCGCGATGACCGGATCTCTCTCGGTCAGGGGCGATGTCCTCCCGATCGGCGGGGTCACCTACAAGATCGAGGCTGCAGCGAAGGCTGGGATCAAGAAGGTGATCATACCACGGTCGAACCTTGACGACGTCCTCATCGAGGATCGGTACCGCACGATGGTCGAGGTTATCCCGGTCGATCACATCGAGGAAGTCCTCCAGAATGCGCTTGTGCCAGAGAACCGCGATGGATTCTTCGCGAAACTCAGAAAGATGACGGTCAACCCGGCGTCTGGCATGTTCGACTCAACCGTCGGACGTTCTGCGATCTGATCCGGTAGGGGATCACCTCCCCCTCGCGCTGAGGGTGGGGGCTCTGGGGATCGCCGGTGCAAGCAGAGGTGCGCGGGGCAAGGTGCGGGCAGCAGTCTCGCGGACTTCGCGCGCCCCTTCACATGGGGCCGGCGACGCGCAAAAATAGATGCGGTGGTGTGTAAATCGTATGGCTGAGGCAAGATACTATGACATAAGGTGCACAAAAGGCGAGATCACCCTGATCGATATCGATAACGGTCTGATCGAGTCTGCTGGCACTTCTTATTTTGATCGGACTGTGGTCAGGGTGCTCGGGCCGGAAGGCTGGGGTATCCTCACCCGCGACCATGTTGATATCGACTCAACGAGGGAGATTGTCGCCCTCGTTGAAGAGGCGGCGCGCCTGGCTGCGGTCACCGGAGATCGGGTAGACCTTGCCGATGCCCCGCGCTCGCTCCTTCCGGTCCCGCCCCTTACAGAGGATCCCAGGGATATCGACCTTGAGGAGAAGACCCGGATGCTTGCCGAAATCGAGGGCGCGGCCCGGATCCCTGAGGTGGTGAATACCCGGGCCCGCTACACCGAGGGTATCGACTCGGTCCGGTTCCTGGACTCAAGCGGGAACGAGTACTCCTACGAGGCGGTCAGGTCCGGGTTCTCGGTCCTTGCGATCGCTTCCAGAAACGGTATGATGCAGATGGGGAGCGAGCGCGACCACACCACCACCGGGTTCAACCTCCGGGGCAAGCAGGACCTCGGGCGAAAGGCGGGGGAGGTCGCGGTCTCGCTCCTGGGTGCGAAGCTTGCGAAAGGCGGGTCTATGCGCGCCGTACTCGATCCTGAGCTTGCAGGTGTCTTCACCCACGAGGCTGTCGGCCACGCAAGCGAAGGCGACCTCGTCCGTGAGGGCGCATCGGTCCTCGCCGGGAGGATCGGTGAGCAGATCGGGTGTGAGGGACTGGTCATCGTGGACGATCCCTCTCTTCACGAGTTCGGATTCATCCCGGTGGATGCGGAGGGGGTGGCGGTGCGGCGGACCGAGATCATCCGCGACGGCGTCCTCTCATCCTACCTCCACAACCGGGAAACCCTCGCGGCAGTCGGGGATGGAGTTCCCGGGCACGCCCGGGCCGAACACGGGGCACCGCCGATCGTCCGAATGAGCAACACCTTCGTCGAGAACGGTGATGCGGCGTACGATGAGATTGTCGCTGAGTGCAGGGATGGCATCCTCCTGATCGGATCCCGGGGCGGCCAGGTCGACCCCGGGCGGGGGATATTCCAGTTCAATGCCGAGTACGGCTACCTGATCCGGGGAGGAGAGACGACCGATATGGTCAGGGACGTCTCGCTCTCTGGTGAGATCTTATCGACGCTCCATGACATCACCCTGCTCGGGAACGATCTGAAGATGAGCCCGGGTTACTGCGGCAAAGGAGGCCAGACCGTGCCGGTGAGCGATGGCGCGCCGCACATCCTGCTTGAGAATGCGACAGTAGGGGGGCGCGGGGCATGAACCGGGAAGACCTCATCGATAGAGTCCTCCGGGAGGGCGAGCGTCAGGCCGACGAAGTCGAGATCTTCTACGTTCGGGGGCAGGGTGTCAGTGCCCGGATCAAGAAAGGGGTTCTCGGTACCGCCGAAGAGTCGGAGACCTGGAACATGGCTATCCGGACCGTCAGGGATGGGCGGATAGGTTTTTCAAGCACCGGCGATCCGGATCGCTGGAGGGAGTGCCTCGATGCGGCGCTCGCAAGCGGGACGATCGCCGCCCCGCAGCAGTGGGGTGGGTTTCCAAAGTCGGCCGCTATAGAAGGCACCGCGTACTCGGCAGACCCGAACCTGATCGTCGAGATAGAGGATGCGGCAGGTATGGTCAGGGATCTCCTCGAGGGCGCAGCAGAGCATCCGGTGGAGGTCATCGGCGGCGCTGCAGATCTCGCCAGATCGTATCTGGGAATCGCAAACACGGGCGGTCTCTTCTATGGCATGGAGAGGACGGTGGCGGCGGTCTCCCTCGAAGCGATCAGGGAACAGTCCACGGGCTATGAGTTCGATGCTTCCCCGTTCCCCGCCGATATCAGTGCCCGGGCGACCGGAGAGATGGCGGCATCCCTTGCCGCCCGATCCCATGGTGGCCGTGATATAGAGACCGGCCGATACGATATTGTCTTATCCCCGATCGCAGCTGCAAGCATCCTCGGCCAGATCCTCCTTCCGGCGCTCTCCGGGAGGAACGTGAAGGCCGGTCGATCGTTCCTTGCAGACAAAATCGGGGAACAGATCTTCGATGAACGCCTCTCGGTCTATGACGATCCCTCCGCTCCTGGTCTTGGGAGTGCCACATGGGACGCAGAAGGGGTGCCCACCAACCGTCTGATCTTCGTGCAACAGGGGGTGCTCGATCGGTTCGCCTACGACCTCAAGACCGGTTACCGCTACGGCGAGAGGAGCACAGGGAGTGCTGTCCGTCCTGGGGGTGGAGAGCCCGGCATCGGCGTTCACAACCTCTTCATCGACGGCCCCCGGGCAGGCGATGTTGGGGAGGAGCGTGCGGTCTGGATCCACGACGTCGTGGGGGCCCATACCGCAAACCCGTTCTCCGGCGACTTCTCGGTTGAGATCTCAAACCCCTTCTGGATGGAGGGTGGGGAGCAGACCGAGCCCATCCGGACTGCGATGTTTGCAGGAAACGCCTTTGAGATGCTCCGGGATATCGGAGGGCTCGGAAAAGATGATCGGAGGGTCGGGCGGTTGACTCTTCCATCAATACGGTTATGTGATCAACAGATCATTGGTACATAGATGGTAGCAGAGCTCTTCGCAATCCTCCTGGTGGTGGCTATAGCGGGAGCGATCTATTATTTCATGAAGAAGTCCCTGACGCTCGCCATCAATGCCATCGTCGGGCTCATCACGCTCTGGTTACTGAACACTTTTGGTGTTCTGTCGTTGATCTTCGGTGTTCCCGACATCCCGATCAACCTTGTGACGATCCTCATCTGCGTCCTCGGAGGACTCCCGGGTGCCCTGATCATCGTCCTGCTCCACCTCCTCGGAATTGCCCTCTGAAGGGAAAGGCCGGAGATCCCTCTGGCCCCCCCCGACGGATGGTTATCTCACCCTCTGCAGTGTTTTGGATGGTTGCTCTACCTGGAGTTATCGGAGATCGTCGAACCTGAATTTTACTGGGCGACCCCTATGAAAAGATCTTTGACGGGATTCGAGGTGAGCAAGGGGGCGATCACGCTCACCCTGCGCGCAGGCAGACGTCAAAACAGGTTCGCCCCAGAGTAGACCACGATCTCATCCGCGTGGATCTCGAACGGCTTGATCTCACGGGAATGGGCCGACCGGCGCATCTTCACGACCTCGAGTGCCAGATGCACCTCGGTGAGCTCCCGTGACCTGATATATCGGAGGAGGATCACCGTATCAGCCAGGCATTCAACGAGGCCATATCTGCTCCCCTCCGGGTTTCCTATATTGGTCTCGCTTGTCAGCAGGAGGGTGCAGGCCTCATCCCGCATCACCTCGATAAACCTGAACATCTCCTGACGTCGGACGGGTTCGTCCAGGAAGAGCCCCTCAAAGAGCGATATCGGATCGATGATCACCCTTGATGCCCCGACGCCTTTGATGAGGGCGGGGAGTTCGCTCTTGATACTGCTGATCGCGAGGTTGAAATCGGTCGGATCCAACCTCAGGAGAGAAAATCGTTCGTCGAACACCTCGAGGTCCCATTCCTTCTGCGCCATGGTTGCGCGGAGAAGCTCCTCCCGTTCATCGAGGCTTATGTAGATGACACTCTCGCCCCGAGAGAGGCCCTCGTACGCGAATTGGAGGGCAAACATCGTCTTTCCAGTCCCATGGGCACCGATGATCGAGCATATGCTCTGCTCGATGAGTCCCCCGGAGAGCATCTCATCGAGACCCATAATCCCGAACTTCGCCCGGTCAGCCGTTTACACCACCATCCTGATGTTCTGCACCTCAAACCCTTCCCCTGCGGATATCTTCACCGCGAACTTCACGAGATCCTTCTCCTCGAGACGAGGCATAACGCCCCTGAACCTTTCAAAATGCATAACCCGTTGCCGGCGTTGCGCACCGGTCTCCTCCCAGCGGAAAAGGAGCGTGGCATCGACACAGTCGGCGATCTCGAGTTCCTGCGACCGATCCAGGATACCGGAGGTGAGCGGCAGGTAGATCGTAATGTTTCGGTGCTTTGCTACCTGTTGCAGGCCGCGCAAGAAAGCCACGAACGCATGCCACCGTGGACTCCCTGTAAGCGACGGCGCGATCTCAGTCAGTGAATCCATGACGATCAGGCTGTTATCCGAACATCCGCCAAGCACCCGGACAAGCTCTGCGAGGATGTCGCCACTCTCCCGGTGCTGCCTCCTCTGCAGGCGCTTGATGGTGCTCCCCCCTTCCCTATACCAGTCCGGGGGAACGATACTCGCATCAAAGTAGAGTTCGGAGAGATCGTAGAAGGTGATCTCCTCAGCGAGCTGGGTGTAGAGATCCGGGTTGAACGAAAGCGCCATCTCTCTGAGGACATCCTCCTGCATCCGGGTGAGCGTCACGTACACGATTCCCCCTGGGAGAAGGCTTTCATCTGCCTTCTTGTTCCGCTTCAGGATGGCAAGGTGCATGATCGAGGACTGCACAAACTCGACGTTCCCTGCACCATGTTCCCCGAGAAGCAGGACCACCGACCCCGGCGGGATGCCCCCGTCCAGCAGAGGATCGAGCGAAGCGATGCCCGTTGGCATCCGTAATTGAAGATGATCGCGCATGGATACACCCTGTATATGTGGCGAACGATTTATCTTTGCGGGGCTCGTCGGCGGCATGAGCGGGAAGACCCCGGCCGCGAGATCGGGGACGGGCGCTCCACCCTTTCGTCATACGATTCTAGAACCATATTTATCATTGTACGTATAAACACTATCTGTAATGTTACGGAGCGGAGCCACCCTTCAACACCATTCGCATCAATTAACGAAAGCTATATTCAATTTTACTGTTCAGTAATGTTTGTATAT
>JAAZOW010000029.1 GCA_012797575.1 Methanomicrobiales archaeon
AGACGCCCGGATATCCAGCAGATCTGCGGCGCCCCCAACCCCCTTCTGGCTACAGACTCTGATAGAATACCTAAATCTGCTGGAACGCGTCAGTTCAATGCAGCGAACGAATTATATATAACTATATTTTAATAGCAGGAGATGGTAACCACACTCATCAGAGGCTGATAATGGAGATACATGTGGATAAGGACGCATGCGTCGGGTGTGGTCTCTGTGTCAAAGACTGTCCGATGCACGTGTACGAGCTCCAGGACAACGTGAGTGTCCCGGTCAGACCGAATAACTGTATGGGGTGCCTTTCCTGCCACGAGATCTGCCCGGCTCAGGCACTCGAACACCGTGGCATCTACCCGGCCCGAAGGCACTACATCGACATCAAAGTTTGTGAGATGCTTCTGAAGGTGATCTGATGAGCGCAGGCTACATCGATGAGATGCATGAGGCCTTCCACTCCGAGCTCACCTATCGCCCTGAGGAGATCCCCCTTGAGTGCATACCTGGCCCGAAGGAGATGGAACAGACACTCCACGGGGTGATGAAACTCAACGGTCTGATCATCAGATCGCTTGAAGAGATCGCAGGGAGGGGTGCAAACGCCGTCACATATCGGGCCGGGAAGAAGTTCGGTCATGAAATCGCCAAGTATTTCCAGAAACGAGAAGATGTAGAGGGAGCGTTACGCGAGCTCTCTGACCTCCTGCGTGGTCAATACACCTTTGAAGTCTGGAAACCCGAGGATGAGGAGACGTTCATCATTGAAGAGAACGGTGAGACCTTCATCTACCTCGTCTTCCATGACTGTATCGTCCGCCAGACGCTCAGGCGCAACGGTCTTGAGCAGGGCGGCCCCCTCTGCCAGACCCTTTACGGTTACGTTGTAGGTGCGATCGAAGAGATCACCGGTCGGAAAGCCAGATTGGAGATCGTCCATACCGGTCCGAACGCCTGTCTGAAGAAGTTGATCCTGAAATGAGGCGAAACAATGAAGATTGCTATTGAGGAACTGGCCGGGTGTTCGGGGTGCACGATCGCGGTCCTCGATCTCCATGAGATGCTTCTCGATGTCCTCGAGGAGGCTGAGATCGTCTACTCCCCAGTGATCATGGATGTAAAAGAGCCACCTGAGGGTATCGACATAGCATTCGTTACCGGCGCCGTCCGGAACGAAGAGAACCGTGAACGTCTCAGAAAGATCCGGAAACACTCAAAGACGCTTGTTGCACTCGGAACCTGCGCCTGTTACGGCGGCATATCAGGACTCTCGATGCTGAGCTCAAACGAAGATCTCTTCCGGTACATCTACCGAGAGGTGGAGACGGCAAAACCCGACGGGGTCATCCCAACCGATATACCACCGTTCCTCTACCGGGCGTTTGCAGTTGGGGATCTCGCAAAGATCGACTACTACATCACGGGCTGCCCGCCCAAGGAGGCATTCTTAAAGAAGATCATCCCGGCGATGATCGCGGGAGACACCCTTGAGCTCTCACGCAAATCAGTCTGCTCAGAGTGCGACAGGATCATGGGACCAGTTGAAGACTGGTCCCTCTCGCGGCGGCACGAGGGTGTGCCCGACCGTGAGCACTGCCTGCTCGGGCAGGGTTACCTCTGCCTTGGGAGCGTCACCTTTGGGCGGTGTGGAGCGGCCTGCCCGAAGAACAATATCCCATGCCACGGGTGCAACGGCCCGTCGCTTGACATCCTCCGTGAACCCTGCCGGGATATCTACAGCATGATGGTGCGGAGGATATCAGATCTCACCGATAAACCGGCAAAGGAGGTGGAGAAGGAGCTCTACGACGTCGCCCACACGATGTACGCCTTCACCATCGGGAGCCTGATCATGGAGGATAAGGAGACGTCAAAGATCCGTGATCTGGTAAAGGAGAGGGGAGGATGAAGGAGATCACGATCAGCCCGGTGACCCGGGTAGAGGGGCATGCCAACATAAGGGTCTTCCTCAACGATCAGGGGGAGGTCGACTCAGCCCACTTCCAGGTAGTGGAGCTCAGGGGGTTTGAGAAATTCCTCGTCGGGGCGATGATCGAGGAGGCACCCCGGATCACGCCACGGATCTGCGGCATATGCCCTTCAGCGCACCACCTAGCAGCGGCGAAGGCGACCGATCAGATCTTCGGCACTGAGATACCTGCGGCCGGGAAGAGGCTCCGGGAACTCCTCAACATAGGGCAGTTCATCCATTCTCACTCCCTCCACTTCTTCATGCTTGCGGCACCCGACTTCATCCTCGGCTATGATGCGCCGGCGGAGGAGCGCAACGTCATCGGGCTTGCCCGCCACTCGCCAGAGATCGCAAAGAAGGCTATAGCGGTCCGGAAGTTCGGACAGCGTCTGACCGAGGCAGTCGGCGGCAAACCTATCCACCCGGCAAACGCTTTACCGGGAGGGATGTCGATGCCGCTCACAGAAGGAAAGAGGGCTGAACTGGTCACCATGGCCGATGAAGCACTCACAATCGCCCGTGAAGGGTGGGACCTTGCACGCGGCCTCCTCGATGGCGTCGATACCAGTGTCGGCGCTGTAAAGACCGGGTTTATGGGCATGACCCGACACGGGATCCACTCGACCTATGAAGGGCCTGTTGCGGTGCTCGGGCCCGACGGTGGCAGGGTTGGTTCGTTCATGGGGGAAGACTACACGGACTTCATCGAGGAGTACTCGGAAGACTGGTCGTACCTGAAGTTTGCCCGGCTCAAAGGCGGGGGTTACTATCGGGTCGGGCCGCTTGCCCGGCTTAATGTCGTGGAGAAGATGGGGACAGAACACGCAGATGCTGCCCTCGCCGAGTACCGTGAGCGTTTCGGCGCCACAACGCAGGCCACATTTGCCTACCACCTGGCACGCTACATCGAGTTCCTTGCCTCGTGTGAGCGGGCGGTCGATCTGCTCTCCAACCCGGGCATCACCGATTCAGATGTCAGGGCTCCGGTGGGGAAGGTCGTGAACCGGCGGGGTATCGGGATCACCGAGGCTCCCCGGGGGACACTGATCCACGACTATACGGTCAGTGAATCGGGCATCATCGAGCGCTGCAACCTCATCGTTGCGACCTGCCAGAACAATTACGCGATCGATCGTGGTGTTGAGGATATGGCGCGCCGGGTGGTGGAGAACGGGTCGTTGACCGAAGGGGCGGCAAACCGTATTGAGATGATCATCAGGGCGTATGACCCTTGCATCTCGTGCGCGACGCATGCGATCGGACAGATGCCCCTCCGGATTGAATTAGTCAGAAGGTGATGAGGATGTTACGACAGATCCTGGGAGAATTCCTGAAACTTGATGGGGTCACCGCCGCAGTTGTGGCGGGACGGGACGGTTTTGTGATCGAGAGTGTTGTTGCTGGCGACGTGGATATCGAGGCTCTGGGTGCCATGGCATCGACCGGTATGGGCACATCTGAAGCGATGAGCAACGAGCTTGGAAAAGGAGAGATGCACCAGATGCTCGTGGAGCTGGAGAACGGGCCAATTCTACTCTCTCCCCTCTCTGAGGATGAGCTGATCGCAATTGTGGCGAACGCAAAGGTCAATGTTGGACGGATCCGCTACGAGCTGAAGAAGAACAAGGATCGGATCATCGCTGCCCTGTGAAGACTGATGCTACCTGATGGCGTCTCACTCGGACGGTTGCAGGGATCACTTGCGAACCTTGCAACCATCAGCCCACGGTTCACGGGGGCAGTGCGCATCGGAGGGCCCGGGGGGACTGGCTTTATCCTGGCCCAGGGGGGAAAGCCCTATGCGGCCGCGTTCGAGGGCACCGATGGGAACCCGGTTCTCATCGGAGACAAGGCTTACCGGTACCTGCTCGGCCTGCCATCGCTCGATTACGAACTCATCGCATACACATCTGAGGAGACGGGGGCGGCCCGGGAGGTCTCAGAGAAGGTGGGGTGCCTGATGGACGGGAGCGGCGTAGAGGCGGTCGGGTCGGTGACCGCTGAGAGTCTTACCCATATCGCGCGCCAACCGGGTGTCGTTGCCGTCTCGGTCTTCCACGAAGGGTTTGCTCTCCAGGCACTGGGCTCTGCAGATTTCGAACAGGTGGCTGCGGTCGCTGAGGACCTGCTCCGCGCTGGCACTCGTATCACCGGGGACATGGATATGGGAGACCTCTCCCAGATGATCCTTGAGACTCAGGCAGGGAAACTCATTATAGCGCCCTACCGAGACCTTTTCGTCTGTGTGCTCGCAAAGCCAGACGCTAACCTCGGCCTGATCAGACTCTCGATACGGAGTATACAGGATCTGGTGCCCTGAGCGGCTGCCGGCAGACGATCACCGCAGGAAGGAGGGGCCAAGTCCTCACCGACCGTACACGGTCACGACGAGCCGGTTGGGAGTCTGGCGCACCGCTACTCCCTACCAGACCTTGCCCGAGATGACGCGATCCCTGTCAACAGGCCACAGGAGCTCTCCCGGGAGCCGCCCTTCTGATATCCTGGATCTCCAAACCCCAATAGTAAAATACCTGGGGTGCATTATAGAGGAATATCAACCACGTTAATGCAGGCTACAGTTGCCAGGAGGCTATGATATGAAGAAAGGTTTTGCAACAGATATCGAGAAGGATACAGTAGAGAATGTCAACTTCCGCAAAGTCCTCTATACAGGGAAGTTCAGTCAGCTTGTACTGATGTGTCTGAAGCCCGGCGAGGAGATAGGTGCGGAGGTACACGACGATATCGACCAGTTTTTCCGATTTGAAGAAGGGGAAGGGATCGTTGAGATCGACGGCGTGAAGCATGCTGTACGAGACGGCAGCGCCGTGATTGTACCCAGCGGCGCAAACCATAACGTAACGAATACATCAAAGACGGCAGATCTCAAACTCTACACGATCTACTCGCCGCCTGAGCACAAGGACGGGACCCTCCATAAGACCCGCGAAGAGGCTATGGCTGGGGAAGAACATTTCGATGGAAAGACGACCGAGTAAGTCTCTTCCAGGAATTCTCTGGAAAAAATCTTTTTTTTACTCAATCTTGCGCTTTCCGATGGGTATCGCCGTGCACCGGCCCTATCTTTAGGATGCGATCGGTAGCCACAGCTCACCGCCGGTATGACGTCCTTCCGCTCAATCGTGGCTGGGGGGACGAACAACCAGGGTCGAGACCGGGCTCAAGGGAGTCGAACCTCAGGCAACCGATGAGATCTCGGCTATTGGCCTTCAAGGCAAGGGGTGACCATCTCCTCAGTCCCGCTCGATCTCGCCACCGGCCTCCCGGATTGTCTCCTCAACATGCTGGAGCAGATCGATATCGTGAGTGGCAAAATCCAGCATTGGAAATCGTGCCACGAGAGGGATGGGCTTAAAGATCGCAAGC
>JAAZOW010000087.1 GCA_012797575.1 Methanomicrobiales archaeon
CTCCAGGGCATCCTCAAGCAGGTAGACGTTCCCCTTGCTCGAGGACATCTTCGCGCCGTTCAGGAGCCCCATGCCGAAGACCACCATACCCTTCGGCTGCAACTCCGGCGGGAAGATGGCCCGATGATGGAAGAGCTGGAACGTGAGGTGGTTTGATATCAGATCTTTTGCCGAGAACCGGTGATCGTAGGGGTACCAGTAGAGGAACTCGGCCCGGATCCGATCGAGGACCTTTTGCTCGATGGTCCCTGGACTCCCCTTCCCGAAGAAGATATAGTCGAAGACGTCCGGGGTGAGGCTCTCCGGCGGAATGGCCTTTAGGTGGTGGGCTATGGTGTAGTAGGCCATGTAGATCGTCGAGTCAGAGAGCGGTTCGACTATCCAGGCAGGATCCCAGGGGAGTTTTGTACCGAGCCCCACCCGGCGGGTGCAGGCCCACTCCTTCAGCCAGTCGACCGTCCGGTTGAACTCGGCCCGGACCTCAGACGGGATAAGTGCCATCTCCTCAAGCTGGGTCTTCACCTGCTCCTTCCAGATAGGGTCGCTGTATTCCAGGAACCACTGATCGTGGAGGATCTTGACAAAAACCCTGCCACCGCACCGGCAGATCACGTTGTGGTTATCGAAGTCGTACATCGGGACGGAGTCGTAGTGCTCCATCATCAGCGCCGCCACATCATCCCGAGCCTCACGCACTGCTTTTCCGCCGTACTTCTCAAAGACCTTCCCGCGAGAGAACTCGGCGTTGTAGATCTCCTGGGTGAGTGCCTCCATCGCCGGATCGTTCTGATCGAGTATGCCCGCCCGCTCGACAGCATCCTTTGCCGGGATCTCGCCGTAGCCATCGACGGATATGAGCGGGACTGGCTGGATGGACGTGTACTTCCCCTGCTGTTGCAGGTCGCGGAGAGCGATATAGTCAAAGGGTGCGTGTGCAGGGACGCTCATGACGATCCCGGTCCCCATATCAGGATCCACGAACGTTGCCGGAAGGACTGGAACGTCACCGCTGAATGGGTGGGAGACCGTCTGATCGACGAGCACCGCCCCGGGGATCTTCTCAGTTACCAGGACGTCATGGTCCTGTAGCGCCAGTTTCCCGGCCGCCTCCGGGCTTACGATCCACTCCTCGCCATCGATCATTGCCCGGACGTAGGTTGTGGCCGGGTTCACCCAGAGGTTCGTCACGCCGTAGATCGTCTCGGGCCGGAGCGTTGCGCACGGAACCCGGGCATCCCCCCACCGGAAGACAACCAGGGTGAATTTGACGATCTCGGCCTTATCGCCCTCAAGGAGGTCATGGTCGCCGACAGGGTTCTCACACTGGGGGCAGTACTTGACCGGGTGAGCTCCCTTGACAACATGCCCATCCTCGTAGAGGTGGTCGTACTGCCACTCGATGAACTTGCTGTACCGGGGGTCGACGGTGATGAACTGTCGCCGCCAGTCGATGGAGAGGCCGGACCTCTGCATCGTCCGCCGGTACTCCTCCGAGAAGTAACGGACGATCTCCATCGGATTGATCAGGCGATCCAGGATGTCCTGCGGCACTCGATAGAGGTCGCGGTAAAGCCCGATCGTCTTTTCATCACCACTTGCTATCCTCTTCGATATCCCGATGACCGGGGTCCCGGTGACGTGAAATGCCATCGGGAAGAGGACCGCCTTTCCCCTCATCCGCTGGTACCTGGCGATGACGTCAGGAATGATGTAGGTCCGTCCGTGCCCGACGTGCATTGCTCCGCTTGGGTAGGGGTATGCCACCGTCAGGTAGTACTTCTCCTTCTCTGCCGGATCAGCCTCGAACGCATGCTCCCACCGGGCGATGCACTCCCGCTCGTTGCTCCGCATATCAAATCCGCTCACTCTATACCTCCAATCTCTGGTACTCTCATCCTCTCATACCGGCCGTAGCCGGATCGTCTCGCCTACGTTGTAGCGCTTGATCATCTCCTGGGCGATCGTGCTGTTCTTTGCAAGGAGGATATCCCCCTCCTCGTTCACCGTAGCCGTGAAGAGATACTCCCTCCCGGCGAAGACATCGACGATCTTACCTCTGTTCTCCGGGGAGATGATGACGAGCTGTTTTCGGTCAAGACGGATCCTGATACCTCCGACAAACTGCATCTCCTCCTCGGCGGGCCTCCGCGTCTCAAGCTCACTCCGTGGCTTGATGTCGATCCCGATACCGAGCTTGTTCACGATCGCCGAGACGTTCTTACCGCCCTTTCCGATCGCTGCCGGGACATCCTTATCCTCGATGTAGACGACAGCCTTGTTGTCGCTGATGATGCGGACCTCGACCGGGCCGCTCGTATACCGTCCTATCTCCCGCTGGACTTCCTTCTCGGCAACCCTCCAGGAGACATTTTCTCCAGGCTCCTCGATCGGGGCTGCCGGCACTGTCGGCGCCGTCGGCACCACCGGAGCGATCGGTTCCTCAACGCTCCGTCGGAGCGGCATCACCAGGGTCTCCCCTTCGTAGCGGAAGATCTCGATCTCGGGTTCCCGCCGGGACTGCTCCCGGACGACGATCACCGGGCGTGCATATGCATCGCCTGGCATCCCCTCAGGCACCTTGATGGTCAGCTCAAGGTCGTAGATCCTTGCGATCTCACCCTGGGAGACATAGATGATGGTATTGATGATCTGTGGTAAGATGCTGTAGTCTACGCGGTTACAGAAGCGCTGGAGACAATCGTGCACCTCCATAGCATGCACCACTCCGATCATGCCCATCCCGGTGAGGCGCATGTCAGCATAGATACCGAAGTCCTCGTTCTTCCTGAGTTCGTCGAAGATGATGTAGTCGGGCCGGATGAGCAGGAGAGCCTCGGCGGTATTCGCCATGCTCCCCTCGAGCGCTGTATACTGGGTGATATGATCGGGCACCTGCAGGTCTCGCGGCGCCTCCATGGTCTTGACGGTGAAGTCGTGATCGGCCAGGAAGGTCGCGATACCCTGAGCAAGCGTGGTCTTCCCCGCTCCGGGTGGGCCCGTGATGAGGACACCGCGACGGTTCCCGAGGATCCGCTTCTTGATGTCGGGGGCCATATCGTAATCGTCGAGTGTGAGATCCACGAGCGGCCGCACCACCGTGATCTCCATGCCGTCCGAGAACGGTCGCCGGGCGATCGAGATCCGGAGCGACCCGATCTGGATGACCGTGATCCCGCGCTTCTCAAGTTCGATAAACCCGTCCGGGTCACGTTTTGCCCGCTCGAGGAGCTCCTGTGCCATGAACCGAAGTTCATACTCGGTCATCGGGGTATCCCGGAGGGTGACCAGCCTGATATCCCGGAGCCTCCCTACCTTCGCCATCGGTGCCGCCCGCTCCTTGAGGGTGATCGCGATCGTCTCCTCATCGAAGAACTGGTCAATCGAGAGCGGGGAAAAGTCACCTATCTGCGGCTTTAGGTAGACGACATCAAGCCCCTTTGCCTTCGCCACCTCTGCCTGCACAAGATCGCTCGTGACGAACCGGGCACCATGTTGGAGGGCGACATTCCGGATCAGGGCATCGATCTCGCCGCCACTGGAGAGTTTTACCTGGTCAAGGCTCGGGCGGTCTCCAGCAAACTGGAGTTCGATTATGGCGTCCTCCGACATCCGATAGAGTTCCTGGAGTTCGGTCAGGCCGGAGAAACCTATCTCCCGCCCCTGATTCGCCTGCGCCTCAAGTTCGGCAACGACGGCTTCTGGTATTATTATTGTTGCGCTCTTGTATTCCCCAGCTCGTATCATCGATGTTATACGTCCATCTATCACGACACTTGTATCGGGTACAATCTTCATAAAAAATCACCATATTATTGGAGTCATTCATCCTTATTAGCGTATACCTTCGCCGGATCGAAGACCAATCCGGCGATCTCTTCTCCTTCGACCGTCCGGTAAAAGCAGGATGTATGGCCGGTATGACAGGCCGCGCCGGTCTGTTCAACCTCATAGAGGATCGCATCTTCGTCGCAGTCGACGAGTATTCGACAGATCCGTTGAACATGTCCACTCTCCTCACCTTTCCTCCAGATTTTCTGTCTGCTTCTGCTGTAGTAGTGCGCATATCCCGTGCTCCGGGTGAGCTCCAGCGCTTCGGCATCTGCGTAGGCAAGCATCAGGACTTCACGGGTTCGCTTCTCCTGCACGATGACAGGCACCAATCCGTTCTTGAATTGTATCTCCATATTGGTTCACGTTCCTGCGAGGGTCGTAATGATTACAAAGAGTATATCGCCCATGAGTAGCGCAGCCAGGTATCCTGCTGTGATCGGTATGATGAACGGAATGCCGTAAGATATCCAGACTTTGCCAGCCTTCCGGTAGAGATCGAGCTCGTCCCCGTAATCTTCGGGGTACAGTCTGAGATTCTTTGTGTATATCCGCTTCTCCCCCCGGATCGTCTGTCTGAGTGACTCAGTAAAGCCGATGAACCTCCTGACCAGTTTACCGTCCTGTTCTTCGATATCTTCCATCACAAAGCCGAATTCGTTCTGGATACTCTCTCCGTCGACCGGGAAGCCGAGGAAGAGATAGGGCAGCGGGGCCCGGTTTCTCTGGACGAGGTTTCTGGCAAATATCATGACCGGCACTGCAATGTTTATGAGCACGGCGTTTGTGAACACAGCAAACGGGAAGAACCCATGGGGCGGGATGCCAAACCAGGGTTCGACCGGGAAGAGCGGGATGCATGCGGTGATGGCGATGAGGGCACACGCATCTGCACCTCCGAAGAGATTTGCCGCCCCGAAGAGGTAGTAGAATCCACATACGATTGCTGTCAGGATGAGGTAGCTTGCTGCCCCCCGCCAGTCGGCAAGGAAGATCACTCCATATACCCAGACGGCCGCCGGCACCGCAACTATAAGCGCGGGGCGCCAGGTTTTGTGGGGCACCCGCCGCTCCTTTGCATCCAGAACCGACGCGTAGACAAGCGTGGCCCCTATCGCAACCGCTGCAACCATGAGCGGGATGGCGACCACAGGGGGGAGAGTCATGGGACAATACAGGTATCCATCTTTTATATCTTAGTTCTGGCGATCTCTCCCGGCATGGGGTGCCCACAGTTTCGGAACATCTCCCCGGCTGGATA
>JAAZOW010000152.1 GCA_012797575.1 Methanomicrobiales archaeon
GCGCATTACCACGAACAGGATCCCCTGCGGGGACGCCGGGTGGCGCAACCGCATCCGAAGACCGTGATCATCCAGAACCCGCCAGCGATGCCCCTCACGACCACGGAGCTCGACCGGGTCTATGAGCTCCCCTACGCAAGGGCAGCGCACCCCTCCTACACCGAACCGGTCCCGGCCCTCGAACCGGTCAGGTTCTCTGTCGTCAGCCACCGAGGGTGCTTCGGTTCCTGCTCTTTCTGCGCCCTCACCCATCACCAGGGCCGGATCATCCAGAGCCGGAGTCCGGACTCAATCGTTCGGGAGGTGGAGCGGATGGCGGCGATGCCTGAGTTTGCCGGTGTCGTCCAGGACGTCGGCGGACCGACGGCGAACATGTACGGTATCCACTGCGACCGGTGGGACGATGCGGGCACCTGCCCTGACCGCCGTTGCATCGATTGTCCGGCGCTCGACCGGAACCACGACGAACATCTCCGCCTGCTCAAACGCCTGCGCGACATCCCGGGAGTGAAGCACGTCTTCATAGCATCGGGGATCCGGTATGACCTCATACCACCGGGTGAGTACCTCGACCGCATATGCAAAGACCACGTCTCAGGCCACCTCAAGGTCGCCCCCGAGCACGTCTCGGAAGGGGTCTGCGCCTGCATGGGAAAACCACCCCAGGAGGTCTTCGACGCCTTCAGGGAGCGGTTTGAGACCCTCCAGGAGGGGAGAGAGAAGCGGCAGTACCTCATTCCCTACTTCATATCCGGCCACCCCGGGTGCCGGATCGCCGATATGGTCGAGCTCGCCGAGTACGTCCGCGACACCGGTCTCTACACCGAGCAGGTCCAGGACTTCACGCCGACGCCGATGAGCATATCGACGGCCATCTACCACACCGGGCTTGACCCGTTCACCCTCGAGGAGGTCTACGTCCCAAAGGGCCGGGAGAAGCGCATCCAGCGGGCGCTTATTCATTATCGCGACCCGGAAAATTATGGACTCGTCCGCGAGGGACTCCGCGCGGCGGGGAGGGAAGATCTCGTCGGGAACGCCTGGAAGTGTCTGGTCCCGGCCCGGAGAGGAAGATCTTCCCGAGCCGGGCGGGGGAGGTAGCGGATGGCGGGCGATTCTCTCTGATGCGCAGGGATGCAGCCCGACCGTCCGCGGGTAAGACCTGGAGTCCCCGCGCCACCACGAGTACGAAAAAACCTATAACTCAGCGGGAATAGAGATCCCCTGTATGCACCACGAGATCACCGGAGACAATCTCCAAATGGTGACCCTCCATCTCGCCCCCGGGGAGAGAGCCTTTGCCGAAGCGGGCGCCATGGTCAACATGAGCGGGAATGTGCGGATGAGTACCAGCGTGAGGGGCGGGCTCTTTGGAGGGCTCAAGCGGGTGATGACCGGCGAGAGCTTCTTCATGACCGAGTTCACCCCTGAAGATGGGTCGGGATTCGTCTCCTTCGCCGGGAACGTCCCGGGGAAGATATTCGCACTCGACCTCGCCGGGGGCGAGTTCATCGCCCAGAAAGATGCGTTCCTCTGCTCCGAGGAGGGGGTCGGCCTTGATGTAGCGTTCACAAAAAGGCTCCGGTCAGGCCTCTTCGGCGGAGAGGGATTCATACTGCAACGTCTCTCCGGAAGGGGGATGGTATTCCTCCACTGCTGCGGCGACATCATGGAGATGGTGCTTGCGCCTGGAGAGGTGGTCAAGGTGGAGACCGGGCTTGTGGTCGGGTTTGAGAGCACCGTCGACTACAGCATAGCGGTTGCCGGCGGCGTGAAGACCGTTCTCTTCGGAGGAGAAGGACTGTTTCTGACCACGCTGACCGGGCCGGGCCGGGTCGTCCTGCAATCCATGGACCTGGCAAAGCTCGCCGCCGCCCTGCGGCCCTACTTCCCGACCCAGAACACCTCAGGACGATAACCTGATGGCCGAGGGAACCAAAGATCACGGTATGGACCCTCTGACAGCAGGTGCCA
>JAAZOW010000316.1 GCA_012797575.1 Methanomicrobiales archaeon
AACAGGAAGCCCCGCCCGCAAGCGCGGGGTAGTTCACCATTGGTCAGTCACCTCTGCCCCGCCGGCCATGCAGGGCAGTCTGGCAAGCGGTGAGAGTGAACTCCGGAAGCCCGGTGAGGTGACCCACGGCTTTTCGGTATCCTGTCGCCGCCTGCCAGGCAGGAATGGGACGGTAAGTGTTATATAATTTTCTGTTGGTAATATTAAGTAATACAATATTAATGGCCAGTAATATAATCTCCCCTGATGGCATCGGCGTCCGACCGATCCTGGCTCCTCTGGACCGCAGGCATACGGCATGCACGAAGCCTCTCCGCTCGCCGGGCACTGGTGACGGTCCTTGTTCCCATGGGGCTGACGATCGGTACGAAGGTCACGTCGCTCCTATGGAAACTGGCATCAGTAGCCGGACAGTATACAGGACTGCGAACATGACAGGACCCGGTAGCACCTGCATCGCCAGGATTTGGAGTAACTGCTACAGTTTGGGAAACGAGGAATGAGGGAGCGCGACACATTACCGGGTACCATCGTCTACGCCGCTCACTCCTTCCTCTGTGCTCCCCATAACGCCTTTGCCTCCCCCACGGTCACCACATGAACAGCGCCACCCTGGATGTCGCCGCCGGCATCGTCCATCCCCTCCTCGATCCAGCCCTCGATCTCGAGGTATGCCGCCCGTAGCCCATCGATGACATCCGGGTCTGCGTCCCAGAGGCCGCGCCCGTGCGCCTCAAGCAACCGCCTCCCGATCTCCTCAAGCGCCCAGGGGTTTTCGCCCGCGAAAAACTGCCGCATCTCCTGATCCAGAACAAACGTGCGGGCGATGTCATCGAAGATCCGGTCGTCCACCTCCTCGGTTGTCGCCTCCCACCCGTAGACGGTCCCCACCTGCCGCGAGATGTCCCCGGCACCCTTGTAGCCGTGCCGCTTCATCCCCTCGATCCACTTCGGGTTGAGGAGCTTCGCCCTGACGACCCGACGTATCTCCTCTGCAAGCGTCCTAATCCCCACGCGGTCACGGTCGCGCGTATCACCGTAGTAGGCCGGCACCACATGCTTCGAGAGCGTCCGAACCGCCCGGGTCAGGCCACCGTGCGTCCCGAAGTAGCCGCAGCAACCGAGGAGGTCGTACTCGTCGGTCACCGTCTTGTTGAAGGTGAGATCAACGGTGGCAAGCTGAGTAGAGAAGATCTCCCTCGACTCCTCGCCGAAGGCATCCCGTCCGTAGGCGTAACTGTTCCATTCGATAAAGACGTCTGCAAGGTCCGCCTCCTCCTTCCAGGCCGACGCATAGACCGCAAGGCTGACGCCGTTGCCGTAGGTTCCCGGCTGGCTCCCGAAGATCCTGGCCGTCCCGCTCCCCGCAAGGGCGTGTTTTCGTATGAAGTTCATGTCGGAAGGTTCATCCAACGCCGCGACCTCCCGGATGGCGTCGTCAAGGAGCTCGACGCAGGTGTAGAAGCAGTCCCGGAGAATCCCGCTCATCCTGACGGTGACGTCGATCCTCGGCCGCCCGAGTTCCTCAAGCGGGGTCACGCGGAAAGATCTGACCTTACCGTCAGTCCAGACCGGCTCGACCCCGATGAGGGAGAAGATCTGGGCAAGCTGCTCGCCGTCAGCCCACATGACGTCAGAGGCCATCCAGTACATCCCGATATTTTCCGGGATCCGTTCCTGATCCTCGACGTACTTCGCGATAACGCTCTCAGCAAGCCTCATCCCGATCCGCCATGCGGCGCGAGTGGGGATGCGGAAGGGATCAAGTGAGTAGAAGTTCCGCCCGGTGGGAAGAACTTCTGGCTTTCCACGGGTGATCAGCCCGGAGGGGCCTGGTGGGATATAGATACCCGCACAACCGGAGAGCAGGTTCCCGATCTCATCGGAGCCATCCATCCGCGCCGCAAGATCGAGGATGCAGGAGCGGATCATCTCGAACACCTCCGGGTCGAGGCTACAGAGGCTGCCGGAGAGGATCCGCTCCGCCGCCCTATCCAGAGGCTCCCCTGCGAGGACCGCAGCTATGAAACCTCTTTCCGCGGTTTCTACGGCACGCAGCAGAGCACCGTCCACTTCAGCCGATCCGTCATGCCCCATCATCCGGAGCACCGCGGATCGCAGATCCCCGCTGTAGCGCATGATAGCATGGATGAACTCCACCCGGCGCTCACCTTCAGGAACCTCCCCGAAGATGTGCATACCGTCGGGGATCCGGGTATCGGCGATCCGAGACACAGAGGTATGGGCGGCGGCGACCACCTCTTCGAACGGGACACCGTGATCGAGGAGGGCGCGAAGCCCGATCTCGTCGCCGATACCGGTCTCTTCGAGGAGATCGACGATCGTGTGCTCGAGCGCATGCGCCCGCGCCCGATCGACGTCCTTGGCCCGATTGTAATCCGCGATCTGATCTTCGAGATCTTTTAATCCGGCGTAGAGATCGCTTGAGGTCATCACCGTCTGCATGTGGTCGACCAGAGTCGCGTAACTCCGCCGCTTGGCGATCGTCCCCTCAGGCGGGTTATCGGCGTTGTAGATGTAGAGATGGGGGATGGTCCCGATGGCGATGTCAGGGTAGCAGGCGTCGGAGAGGGCGACCGACTTCCCGGGGAGAAACTCGAGATTCCCATGCGTGCCGACATGGATAACGACGTTCGCACCGAACGTCTCCTCGATATAGCGGTAGGTCGCAAGATACTGATGGGTCGGCGGGACACTCGGGTCATGGAGGATCCGGCAGACCTGACCGTCGCACCGGGGGCCGGCGCACCCACGCTTTGGCTGGACGCAGACGAGGGCATTTCCGTAGCGCACCCCGGTGACGACGATCCTTCCCTCGTGAACCATCGCCGGCGGGACACCATCGATCTCCTCGCCCGGGGGTCGGCCCCACGTCTCACAGACACGGGCCCGGACCCCGGGAGGGAGAGTCTCGAACCAGGCGGTATACCTCTCCGGCTCCACCAGAGCAAGGGCACCACCTTTCCGGACGATCTCAGCGACCGATGTCCAGCGGAAGTCGCTGATCGCTTTTCTCTCCATGATGGTCCGGATCAGGTCTTCACCGTTCTCCGGGTAGTCGACCCCATATCCCCGGCCGTGCATCGCTTTGAGGATTCGCACGACGCTCTCCAGCGTATCAAGGTGTGCCCCGGCCCCGACCGTCGCTTCAACCGAGGCACAGGGCTTGTTGTGGAGGATGAAGGCCACCCGGCGCTCTTGCGCAGGTATCATCGCAAGGTCGATCCACTTCCTCACCCGGGCGACGAACTTTGTCACCCGGTCGTCGATGGGAACGTGCCGCTCACCACACTCCTCCGCGCCGCAGGCCTGTGCCACACCGATCGGCACCATCTCGATCGCACCGAAGAACTCGGGCATCGCGACGTACCAGGAGACATTGCTCCCACGCATGCCGTCCAGATCGCCCCTCCACTCCGCCTCGGTCTGGTGATAGAGGATCAGAGGGCGAAGGGCCGGCGTGCCGAACCCCTCAAGCACCTTGACGATGGCCTCGGAGTCACGGGGCGGGGTGAACGTTCTTGCGTCGACAAGCGCATCGATCCGACCTGCAAAGAATGTCTCGAGCACCTCCCGGTCGGATAAAGCCCCAATAGATTGATCTGCGATCCCGAAACAGAAGACCGGGAGGACGTCGTAATGCCTTTCGAGTTCCCGGATCAGGGTGTTCTCGACAGTAAGGTCTCCGTTCACCCAGTGCGTCCGGGAAAGGAGGAGCCCAACCCGGATAGGATGCCTGGACGGGTACCAGGCAAGGTAGTCGCCGGGGTCATCAAAGACAGCATCGGCATCCGGATGGTAGATCCCCTCCCAATGTGTCTCCTGCGGGGGGTCGCAGGCGATATCCAGACCGCCAACCTCAGTCTGGATGTAGCGGATCAGGTTCCTGATATTCTCGGGTCCACCGTAGAGGAAGTAGGCGCTCACCGTGGAGACGATGGAGAGCGGGACGGTCGAGGCTGACCATGAGGCATCGGTGTAGCCAAACGAGATCACCGGAATGCCCTCCCTGAGTTCACTCAGGATCTCGTCCCAGATCGGGTCGTGTGATAGATGGATCAGGACGACGTCCGCCCCGTTGCATGATTCAATACATTCTTCCCGCTGTTCCGGGTCGTCTCTCAGCTCATGCACCTGCCACATCGAAAGATCAATCCCCGCCTCCTGCGCCGCACTGGAGAACTGTAGCAGTTCGCTACCCCAGGCCACTATCGCTATCTTCATATAACCTCCACCCCGTCATCCGACGGGCTAATGGGAACCACATAGGGAACCCCCATCTCATCTTTTACGACTGCCTCGACATCGTAGGCCGCACGCACCATCCCGGAGGTCAGGAGAGAAGACGGCGTTCCCTCTCCGAGCACCCGCCCATCCTTTAAGATCAGGAGTCGGTGACAGTAACGGGCGGCAAGATTCAGGTCGTGGATCGCCGCCACTACCGCAAGCCGGCGCTTTTCTGCGAGCCGGGTGAGGAGTGACATCACCTCGATCCGATTGCGCATATCAAGTGCGCTCGTCGGCTCGTCAAGAAGGATAACCTGAGCATCCTGCGCGACCGCTCGTGCGATGAGCACCCGCTGCCGCTCCCCTCCCGAGAGCCGGTCGACCCTGCGGGACGCAAACTCATCGATGCCGAGGAGGGAGAGCACTTCCGAGACCTTTTGTTTATCCTCCTCGGAGACACTCCAGCGCAGGTGCGGCCGCCTGCCCATCAGGACGGCCTCAAAGACCGTCGAAGAGCTGGTAGTGCTGCTGTTTTGCGGGACGTAGGCGATCATCCGCGCTATCTCCGTCCGGTTCATCGAGCGCATACTGCGCCCACCAAGACGGATCTCTCCCTCGGGATCGAGGATCCGGTCCAGGCACCGGATCAGCGTCGTCTTCCCGGAACCGTTCGGTCCGACGAGCCCGAGGACCTCACCGGCATCAAGGGTGAACGAGACGTCTTCGAGCACCCGCCGGTCGCGGTAGGCAAACGAGACCTCATGGGCAGAGAGCAGCGACATCAAGCATCCCTCCTGCGCATGAAGAGGTAGAGGAAGAACGGTATGCCGAGGAACGCGGTCATGATCCCGACCGGGATGATGGCGCCCGGGATCAGGACGCGTGCAAGGCAGTCGGCGCCGAGGAGGAGGGCAGCCCCAACAAGCCCGGACGCGAGGATGAGGGTGCGATGATCGGTCCCGATCGCCATCCTGGTGATGTGGGGCGCCACGAGGCCGATGAACCCGATGGTGCC
>JAAZOW010000269.1 GCA_012797575.1 Methanomicrobiales archaeon
CCGGGGGCAACTGTTGTCATTAAAGGGGGGCTGGGACCAAATGATTTTGGGGGAAGTGCTACTAGTGGTATTCACGTCTCGAACATCTATATCGATGGCGATGTGACTCTCGACGGTGGGAGTGCCGGCCTCGGATCGGAGACAGAGCCTGGAAGCATATACATCAATGGGAGCCTTGAGTTATGGAATGGGGGCCGAGACATCTATGGTGATGTCTACGTCAACGGCAATTTCCGCTTGAAAGATGCGAGGATCCATGGGAACGTCTATGTTAACGGAGATCTTACACTGGGTTGGACGCCCACGCTTTCAGAGAACACATGCATAAACTATACCGGCACATTCTCACATCCGTCGACGATGGGCTTGGCGATCCTAAACAAGTGCTTCGAGCAGGATACCGTTCCGGGCTTCACCATGCCGGATCTGGCGATACCCTCTACAAAGTCAGAAGACTGGTACACGGAGAGAGGATATGTCTCAGACGGAGATTTGGAGGACAATATGAAAATATTCTCCCAGGACACTATCTCCGTATCCGGGTCTGCAAATAATGTCATCGTCATCGCAAACGACGGTGATATCTCGATCACAGGAGGTGGGAACAAAGTGACCGGCATCTTCTTCGCCCCGAACGGGAAGGTGACCTTCAACGGGGATTCACTGGAAGGGGTCGTCATCGCCCGCGACGGGCTCATCGTCACCAACGGCAATGCAACAGTCACCTTCAAGAACATCGAAGAATACATCGCCAATCCCGAGAACTACCCGTTCTAATGAACGACAAACGGGGCTTGACCATACCCCCCACGCCCCCCCTGGCCTTACAACCCCCCCCTCATCGGGCACTTCCCGCGCAAACCCCTATCGCTCACGAGCGGGTTCTATATTCCCCCGCCAGCCAGAACATTCATCGTGATCCGGGTGCCTCCTGATATGCGTGGATCAATTGGCAGAAGAACCCTTCACAAGACTGACCTGGGGGGACCTCGAAGAATGGGCCGGCGCAAAGACGCTCTCCCGTGGCAGGCGCTACCAGGAAGAGGGGCGGGTGCAAGATCTTGCACGCCTCCCCGGGGGAGACCTGATCGCGTGGGTGACCGGCACCAGACGGTATGCAACCGCCGTCTCCATGGACGACGAGTTCATCGAGTCCTGGTGCACCTGCCCCGTGGGAGTGTCGTGCAAACATGCCGTCGCCGTCGTGCTTGAGTACCTCGAATCGGTAAAGGACAACCGCCTCACCCCGATCGCATCCGCAGGCGACCCGAGGCTGCAGATGCTCAGCATGGAGAGTGCTCCCCCATCCCCGGATCTACCCTTGCGCTCCTACCTTGAAGGATTGACGAAGGACGAGCTGATCAACCTTCTCGAAACCCTATCCCTCTACAACCCTGACGTGCGGACAGCGATCGATGACCGGCGCTCAATCGCAAAAGATGGTGCCGGCCCGCTCGCCGTGGCGCTGCTCTCTGAGATCGACGCCATCGCCGATGAAGAACCGTGGGGTGAGTGCTGGGGCCACGGCATCCCCGACTACTCTACCGTGCAGGAAAGGATGGGCGCCCTGATCTCGATGGGACATGTCGATGAGGTCGCCCTGGCCGGAAAAGTCCTCCTGCAGAAGGGGACCCGCCAGATCGAGACGGTCAATGACGAAGGCGAGACCTTCGACCAGATCGCAGCATGCATGGACATGGTCTTCTCTGCCCTCGCCGCCTCATCATGGCCCGGCCATAAGAAGATCCTCTACGTGATCGAGGCTGAACTTGAAGATGAGTACGATCTCTGCAGGGATGCATGGAGGGTGCTCGAAGAAGACTTCCCGAAAGAAGAGTGGGGTGTCGCTGCAGATCAGCTCCTGAAGCGATTGAAAGAGACACCCTCGGCAGGGGATTTCGACAACTTCACCTCGAAGTATCGGCACAGGCGCCTCGTAACCATGGCCGTGATGGCGCTCGATAGGGCGGGCCGGCAGGATGAGGCCACTGCCCTTCAGATCTCAGAGGCCGGCAGGACGGATGCCTACCCTGCGGTTGTCATACGCCTGCTCAACGAGGGGCGGCGGGATGAGGCGTTAGAGTGGATCTATCGGGGTATCGCGGAGACGGGAGAAGCGGCTCCCGGTATCGCCAAACGGCTCCGGGCCATCCTGCGCGACACCTGGGAGCAGGAAGGCAACTGGCCTGGCGTAGCCGCCATCTACGCTGAAGCGTTCCTCTATGATCCGACCTACCGGGCCTTTGAGGAACTGGAGGAGGCGGCACACCGTGCCGGGGTCTACGACGAGGTCCGGGGCGCTGCGATGCACTACCTGATAACCGGAGAGGACACAATCTCCGGGATTCTCCCCGATACGGGCATGAAAGGTCGAAAACCGCGATGGAAGATCGCGATCCCGGTCACCGATACCCTCATCGAGATCGCGATCGCGGAAGAGGCGCCGGACGAGATCCTCCGGTGGTACGATCAGTGGGAAGAGGATCAGATCGACCGCTACCTGGGGCCCAACCTGGAAGACCGGGTCGCGGACGCCATCGCCGATACGCACCTTGAGCGGGCGATAGC
>JAAZOW010000126.1 GCA_012797575.1 Methanomicrobiales archaeon
GATCGTAGGGGGACTCACAAAACCCTCGCTCAGCCCCGGGTTCAGCACGGATATCGTCTTACACCACATAAAACACACGAAGAGCGAAGTGGGCCGGAAGACCATCGTCGTGCAGGAGGACGGCACGTTCTCAGCGGCGTTTGATACGAAGGGTCTTGCTGCAGGAGACTACACCGTCGAGATCATCGATCCTGAGCACCCGAATACCTTCGGGGGCAGCTCAAAGACCCTGCAGTTCCTCAAACTGATCGATCGGTCCGGGGATCTCAGGATCTCGTCACCGCTCACCCAAGAGCTGGATGGCAGCCTTGACGTCTCCGGTGCCATCGACGGTATCGGGGGTACGGGTGTGCAGATCCAGGTCAAGTACGGCGATGCCACCGTCTACGGGCCCGAATATATCAGGACCGATGCTGATGGAAGGTTCTCTGTGACCGTGCCCGTATCGGATGCAGGGGCCTACAGGATCACCTTCTCCGATACGCAGGGCTACATCGATACCGTCGAGTTCGTGGTCGCGGGCGGCGCTTCGACCCCTACGGAGACGCCGGCGCCGGTGATCTCGGCCAATGCACCCGCCACACGGTCTGCCCCGGCATACTTCGAGGTCGATACCAGGGCTGGCAGTGTGACGCTCATGACATCATCCGGGGTCGATTGGGTGGTCGAGTACATCGATGAGGGCGGCAACCTCCATAAGATCAACGAGAAGGGTGTGCTTGACCCTGAGATCGTCGAGTTCTCCGCACAGGGGGGCCGGGTCTACGTCAAGATCTATCCGGTCAGCTACACCGATAGCAAGACGGTGCGCCTATCGAGCTCAGACGTCGATGCGATCAGGGTGAGCCAGGATGCACCTGTGCTCTTCGGCGACGCGACGCCCACCCCCTCAGAGCCCGCAGCGCCGCTCCCTGCAGTTCTGGCACTCCTCGCGCTCCTCGTGGTCATCCTCAGTCGCCGGGGATGAGCAACCTTTTTTTGTCCGGTGACCAATATGTAGAAGCGAGCCGGGATAGTCTAGTCCGGTAAGGCGGTGGCCTTGAAAGCCACTGGTGCCTGGCACCTCGGGAGTTCAAATCTCCCTCCCGGCGCTACATCTTCTATTCATATCTGCACCGCTGGAGCCTTAGGGAACCCAAATAACTATATCATACCTGCGGTCAGGAGAGCATACATGCGCATCGGTATACTCTCTGACACGCACGACCACATCGAGATGGTTGATGCGGCTGTGGGGCAGCTGAACAGGGAACGGGTTGATCTGGTGCTCCATGCCGGGGATTACATATCGCCGTTCGTCATCCCACGGCTGGCGAGGCTGAAGCCGCCCATGGTTGGCGTCCTCGGGAACAACGACGGCGATCATCACCTTCTAGCGGCGCGGTTTGCCGAGCATGAGCACCTCAGCCTGCGAGGAAACTTTGCCGCCATCACTGCGGGGGGTATGACGATAGGACTCCTCCACGGTGATGACCGCGAACTCCTGCAGGCGCTCATCGGGCGGGAAGCATTCGACGTTGTGGTTCATGGCCATACCCACCAGGTGGGGGTCAGGAGGTCCGGGAGGACGCTGGTCGTCAACCCGGGGGAGGCCTGTGGTTACCTGACCGGTAAACCGACCATCGCTGTGCTGGATACGGTAGCCCGGAACGTTGAACTGCTCCCCCTCTGAGAGTGCTCCAGGGTGGGTTAGATGCCGCTGGTCGCCTCCCCGGCACACCTCCCAAGGGCCCACGCGGGGGTGCCGGCATGCCCGATGTCCGCCCTCAGGATCGCCTCAGAGACGTTTAAGGAGGCAGGGACATCGAAGTAGAGGTAACCTTTCAGCGATTCGTACCGATCCAGCGTCTTCTGGTCGAACGACTCCCCGAGCGAGGTGAAAGCCGGGACATCGAGGGGCGTAAACGCCGCTTCCTGGTACTCAAGGGTGAACGCATTCCGTCCCGGCGCCTCGATGGTGTAGAGGGCGGAGTTGCCCTTGTGCCCGAGGTTCGTCGACTTGACGGTGACGAGGAGGAACACGCGTCCCTCGTCCGCCTCAACTTTTGCTGCTGATGCATTGATGGGGACTGTGTGGTATGTCTGTGCGGTCCTGGTGGACTCCACGAGCAGTGAGACCATATTCTCGCCCGATGGATCGTCATACAGATGACGCGTCTGGAGGGGCAGTATCTCCTGGGGCGATGTGGTCTGCCCCGATGCCGCCAGTGCGGTGGCTGCGGCGCCCCGCATCATGGGCGCATCGACCTGCAGGCTGACCGCTTCAAGTCCCTCCGATGCCCCGGCAAGGTCCCTGATGGCCGCCGGCGCGGACCCTTGGGCATTGAGGAGTTCTCGGCTGACTGAGGAGTAGGTCTCAAGCAGCCGGATAAACTCATCCTTGATGGATTGCTGCCCAGGAGATACCTGGAGCGATTGCGCCTCAACGATCAGCCGGGTGGAGAGAGCGTAGAGGTCATCTGCCGCCGTCGAGGCTGCAACCGTATCCTGCAGGTAGAGGGCGTGGGCATGCTCCATCGAGAGTCTCATCAGACGGATGCCAGCCGTGTTGATCAGCGCCACCAACCGCTCATCGTCGTAGCGGTCGGCAGACCCCGCAGGAATGACTGCATTGGTGAGGGTCAGTGTCTCCTCGTGGGGGATGGGGATCGAGGGCTCCTGGGTTGTACGATCCTTCGAACCCTTCGCGGCCCCCAGCAGACCGCCGTATGGGAACTGCAGATGGCTCCCTGACTCCAGTGCCGCGAGTCCATAATCGGACCCGGCGGTGGCTGGTGCGGAGAGGAACCCCACACAGATGATGATTCCGAGAGCAATAAGAGCGTTTGCAGGGTGCTTGCTCATGCACATTTTTTTAGCAAATGTTGAATATTAATATTATTATATTGTCTGTTTGAAAAAAGGAGCCCTCCGACAAAACCATTTCCCGCGCCAGTCGATCTAGGCCGAGGCGCCGGGAAGGGAGCGAGAGTCCCCTCAGCGGATCCGGGGGACCACACCTCATGCGTTCTGGTAGATCCGCCCCTCCGCGCGCCATGACGCTCTGCACCACACAGGAGCGCGCGAGACCCTGCGACCGACGCCGCCTATACCTATTCTTTCTGGTTCTGCACAGGTAACGTTGTCCTATTCCACACCGATCTGGCTTCTCGTTATATCCCGGCGATATTTTGATGATACCGAGAGAAATCATAGGATCTGATCAATTTCTCTTCGGCAGCGAAGGACTCGCCGGTGAAAACATATATGAACCCTCGCAGGTTACCCCGATAGGAGGGATACTGATGGAGATCGTAAAGATCCCGAATATGGATAAGGCGGAGTATGATCGGCTCATCGAGGAGGGGTTTATCAGCCGTATCGCATTCCAGGGGAGTAGATACCCATACATTGCGCCGTTCCTCTACGTCTTCGATGGGAAGTTCCTCTACTTCCTGGCAACAAAGTACGGCAGGAAGAATGACCTCTTCCGGCAGCACCCGTATGTCTCCGTGGAGATCGAGAAGTACTCAAGCGATCTCTCCTGCTATACCTTCGTGACCATGCAGGGCTACCTGGTGCAGCTTGAGGATGCAATCCAGAAGAAGATTGTCAGAGAGAAGTTTGTGGATATGATCAGGAGGCACAACCTCTCAAGCAATGTCCTCGCCGCACTCGGCCACAAACCTGAGGAGCCGATCGAGGTGATAGCATCAGA
>JAAZOW010000245.1 GCA_012797575.1 Methanomicrobiales archaeon
AGCTGCCCGATGGACCATACTGATCGAGTCGTTTGGGTAGCCGCACGAGAGGAGCAGGTCGACCGCCTCATCCAGGAGATCTCTCCCAAGCACCCTCCTCCGGAAGGGGAGATCGATGGCGGCTGCTGCAGCCTGCACGGCTAAAACTTCCTGATCGGGGTCGAACACGCAGGTATTCAACTCCACATCGTAGTCACGTGCAAGCAGGATCGCCGCCAGCGCGCTGTCTTTCCCTCCCGAGAAGAGCACACCTGCCTTCATTATCTTCGTGTAATCCTGAACTCTTTCTTTGAAGGCGTCAACTGGGCAAGCAAGCTCTTGAGCTGGTCGTCGGTGATCCGTTCCCGGATCCTCCCACTCTGTGCCAACATCACCAGTTGCTGTTCGACCGCTTTCGCAAACTCCGGCCGGGTCAACTTGATGGTATTGAGCCTCTCCCTCGCTTCGGGTTCGAGAATTTCCATGAGGGCGAGGCGGATCTGTGACTCGATCTGCTTCTGGCGCAGAGCCTCTTCTTCAAGTGCCTGCTGATCCATCGCCTGTTGCTGCTGCAGCTGTTCCATCCTTCGGCGGCGAAGTTCCGCGAGTTCGTCGTCTACCATTCGCTTCATCCCTCCTCTGAATCAGTATTTCGCAAGTCCCGGTGCAACCCCGGCGGCATCCGCCTTCAGGGTGTACGCGACCCCGTCCAGGAACGATCTGCCTGCCGCGGTGACGATACGCCCCTCACTGGTATGAGAGATATACCCCGCCGCTTCGAGCTGTTGAAGGATCTTCCTGATGACCGAGCCACTTCCCCGGCGGAACTGTGAAGGGGCTGAACCCCGGTCGCGTTTGCCGCCGTAAATGCTGCGCATCCTCTGGGTCCCGACCGGCCCATCGATATAGACTCGCCGGAAGACCGATGCTGCACGCACATACCACCAATCGTCGTTCTCAGGGGGCATCTGTTTATGTACCCCCGTCTTTGCAAAAGCCGCCCAGTCCGGGGGCTGAACCTGCGGATTTTTCTTGAGTTCTTCTGCCACCTGCCGGATAAGCATATCGGCAGGAATGTCATATACAGTTGTCATAGATGATCCTCACTATCGCTAACAGTCTTTACATATTCGTCCAATGACGTTTTATATATTTCGAGAATCTCGGCCGGGCGATCGGCTCCGTCGCTCCGCAAGGACAAGTGTCCGCCCCCTGACATCCAGGAGATCTGCACCGGCTGATGCTGCGATACCTCCCGGATCGACCTCGGTATTCCGGAGCCACCGGACCTTCACGATCTTCCGCTTCTTGAGCTGGCGCCGGATTTCGTCGATTATGACGTTCGTCGCACCCCGCTTCCCGATCCAGACGGTAGGCCTGAGATCCTGGAACGATTCCCTGCTCATGGCCGAGGTCTCCCGACCGGGTACCTTGACCGGTGCCCGCAGGCGAGGCAGGTGACGATCACGCGACCCCGGTAGATCCTGACCCGTGCATTCGATCCCGGGACCAGGTAGGTGTTGCACCGACGGCAGAACTGGCGCCTCAGATGCCGATCTATCCGTATCCGGTGGCGCATGCCGATCTTTCGTGCCAGCTCGACACAGCGGTTGCTCCATAGGGGGTTTTCAGGGTAGAACTCCGCCGCACGGGTAAAGAGGATCTCGATTCTCTCCCGTGCGAGCCTCCGCGAGCCTGATCTTCGGGTCATATCCGCCATGGTGTGATCCATTCCATCAAGATATTTGGCTTTGAGGATGGAGTGAGGGGATAGGGGTCAGGTGTCCGGATCATCGGATCCGTACCCGCCGATCGGTGATCTCCAGGCGATCTTCGCAGAAGAGCTTCACTGCGAGCGGGAGTGCCGTATGTTCTTCGGCAAGGATCCGGTCGGCAAGGCTCGACTCGTCATCATCCGGGAGGACCGGCACGCATCGCTGGATGACGATGGGGCCGGTATCCATCCCCTCATCCACGATGTGAACGGTGCAGCCCGCGACCTTCACTCCATACTCGATCGCCTGTTGCTGTGCGTTCAGACCGGCGAATGCCGGGAGCAGGGCAGGGTGGATGTTCATCATCCGACCCGAGAACTCGTGCACGATGGCGGGCCCAAGGATCCGCATGTAGCCAGCAAGAACAAAAAGGTCTGCCCGGCAGTTTCGCATCGCAGCGAGGAGCATCTCTTCGTAAGCCGCCTTCGTGGAGAA
>JAAZOW010000315.1 GCA_012797575.1 Methanomicrobiales archaeon
CCCCGTCCCCTCACGCGTCGGCACTCTCTTCCTTTGTCTTTGGTTTCCTCTCGGGCTTCACGTAGGTGATAGTGTAGCGATCCACGACGTGCTCCGCCGTCGGCGGGAGATACTCTTGCTCCATCGTGAGGCTCCCGAAGGGGCAACTCTCAACGCAGTCACCGCAAGCGATGCAGCGCATGCGGTCGATCTCCCAGACCTTCGCCTCCTTATCGAGGCGGATCGCCACACACGGGCATCGTTTTGAACAGATCCCGCAGGAACGGCATGTGGCGGGGTCGATGGCGACGTGTCCCCGGGTTCCAGGAGTCACCCGTGCCGGGACCTCCGGATACCGCCGGGTGGCCGGCCCTCTCACGAGGTTTCGGAGAACTGTCCTTGTCATCTTAAAGGGTCCCATGGCTCCATCACCTCTCCGTGCAGCTGATGCAGGGGTCGATCGAGAGGACCACGACCGGGACATCCGCAAGCTGGGCGCCCGGGAGCATCTTCACGAGCGCAGGGACGTTTGCAAGCGTCGGTGTCCTGATACGGGCGCGGACCAGATGTTTGGTGCCGTCGCCCAGCAGGTAGTGGACGACCTCTCCCCGTGGTTGTTCCACGCGGGAGAAGTACTCGCCATTCGGCGCTCCCTTCACCTTCACATCGATCCCGCCCTCGGGCATCTCCTCGATCGCCCTCCGGATCAGGTCGATGGAGGAGTAGAGTTCGCGGACACGGACGGCACACCGGGCGTAACAGTCTCCTGCGGTCTCCACGACGGGCTTGAATCCCAGATCCCCATAGGCCGCGTATCCGGTCTCCCGATGATCGATCGCAACACCGCTCCCCCGGAGGGTCGGTCCTGCTGATCCGAGGGTATAGGCCTCGTCTTTCGATATGACTCCGAGCCCCTGGAGCCGATACTTCACCGTCTCATCGTTTAAGAAGACGTTCCCGAGGCCACGGCACTTCTCCTCGAAGGTATCCATGACCCGGTGTATCTCCTCGAGTTTCCCCTGCTCGATGTCGCGCCGGACCCCGCCTACCTTGCAGGTGCTCTGGATGATCCGGCCGCCGGAGGTATCCTCAGAGATATCGAGCACACTCTCCCGCAGCTGCCAGGCCCGCATGAAGAGGTTCTCAAAGCCCATAGAGTCCGCAAACAGCCCGAGCCAGAGGAGGTGGGAGTGGAGGCGCGAGAGCTCCGACCAGATCGTCCGGAGGTATCGCGCGCGGTCGGGAACCTCGATCTCCATGATATGTTCGATGCCCTGGCAGTAGCAGAGCGCATGCATGAAACTGCAGATCCCGCATATCCGTTCAGCCACATAGACGTACTCAGGGTACTCACGTTTCTGCACGAGCTGCTCAAGCCCCCGGTGGATGTAGCCGATGGAAGGGATCACGTCCACCACCTTCTCATCCTCGAGGACGAGATCCAGGTGGATGGGTTCCGGCAGCACCGGGTGTTGCGGCCCGAACGGCACGACTATACGTTTTGGCATCGGTCGCCTCCCTTCCTCGTGATGCTGAGCGGGAACTTCTCCGCTGTCTTGAAGAATGTTCCCTTAAAGTCGATGTTTATACCAGTGACCGGGATCCCGAAGAGGTCATGCAGTTCGTTTTCGTAGACGAACGCTCCCCAGTAAATACCGGTGATGCTCGGAACCTCTATCTCCGGCTCGACCGTCAGGCGGAGATTCCTGAACCGGTAGCCTTTGTCGAACGAGTAGTTGATCTCGTAGGCCTCACCGATATTCGTGCACCCGATCTGGACGAGACGGTAGCCATCGGCATGGATCCCTTCAACCTCTCGTATGAGGTCTCCCAGCGCGACGCTGGTCGTCGTCTGTTCTTCTTTGACTGTTGTCATCTGCTCTCACCTGCCTCTGCTGCATCATGTCGCGCTTCTTCTTGTACCTGTGCTTCCCCGGTCATTCTCTCCCGTCTCTCTTCAAGAATGGAGAGAGCCTTTACGACGCCATCGATGATCTGTTCCGGTCGGGCCGCGCATCCCGGGACATAGACATCAACCGGGATAACCTTATCGATGCCACCGACGATGTTGTAGCACTCCCGGAATATACCGCCGGTTGCAGCGCAGGCGCCGACTGCGATGACCACTTTTGGTTCTGGCATCTGTTCATAGAGGTTCTTGACCACCGGGCGGTTCTGTTCGTTGACCCCACCGGTGATCAGCAGGACATCTGCATGCTTTGGGTTTCCGGTGTTGATGATGCCAAACCGCTCCACATCGTAAAGGGGAGTGAGGCATGCAAGCACCTCGATATCGCACCCGTTGCAACTGGATGCATCGTAGTGAAGGATCCAGGGTGATCGCTTCAGGAATGCCATGGTACTTATGCACCTCCTATCATCATATAAGAGAGGATCAACAGGTTTGCGACAGCAAGCAATGCCGCGAGCCATCCGCTCTTCAGGGCTGCCTGCCAACGGACGCGTGCGGTGACGTTATCGATGAAGACCTCAGCCACATAGGTGACCACGACCGCGATGATCCCGATCACCGGGTTCCAGGCAAAGAAGAGGTAAACGAGTCCGAGGAGGAATACGTTCTCGTACCAGTGGGCTATCTCGATCTGGCCAAGGGTCGAGCCCGAGAACTCTGTTGTGACGCCTTTGACGATCTCCTGGTGCGCGTGGTGCGATGTCGATATATCGAATGGGGACTTCCTGAGCTTAATCGTCAGGATGGCGGCAAAGCCCAGGAAGACGCCGGGGAGATAGAGGATCGCCGGAACAGTCGTGGTGGCTATATCTGCAACATAGAAACTCCCGGTGACCATGTAGAACCCGACAACCGCAAGGATGACTATCGGTTCGTAGGTCATCACCTGGATCAGCTCACGTTCGGCCCCGATGTGACTGTACGGTGAATGGGCCGCGTAGGCTCCGAGCACCAGGAAGACATGGGCGAGCGTGAAAGCAAAGACGGTTAAGAGCAGGTCTCCTCCCGCGAAGAAGAGGGCGCCGGAGAGGACGATGAAGGCTAAGTAAGCAAGAATATAGAAGTTCTGCGCCGTAGCAACGACAACCCTCTCCTTCTCGAAGAGCTTGCCGACGTCGTAGAAGGGCTGCAGGAGCGGCGGCCCGACTCTCCCCTGCATCCGTGCAGTGAGTTTTCTATCGAGCCCGGCTATGAGGCCGCCGGCTACGGGTGCAAGGATGAGGAAGAGAACCACACCGATGAAGCCGTTCATAAGGCCACCCCCGCAAAGACCCATGACGCAAGGATCAGGATTATGCAGACCACCGCCCCTGGTCGGAAGAGTCGCGCCTCACCGAAGTAGTCGATGAGGTAGTAGTTCCGTGTCTGGGCCTCCCGGGTCATGCCGAGGGAACCTGCGAAGTGCAGGTCGGGCGTCGCGGTCCTTCCGCTCATATAGGCGGGGAGGCGTTTTGCACTCTTCCGGAAGAGGAGGAACGATATGGGCAGAAGCAGGAGCAAGGTCATCATCAGGAGCATGATGGCGACATTTGCCTGCGCAAGGCCTGCTGTAACCCCGTAGATGACGAGGACATAGGGCTCGATCAGCACCGAGGATATGACCGGGAAGAGGAATACGGCCGCTATGACGAGTCCGGTGATGATGTAGAGGGGAGCCCAGGGTTCCTCCAGGAATCCCTTCTCGATCCGCTCCACCCCCCGGATGACGGTCACGAGTTTGCCCATCCACTTCGCCCAGAAAAAGACCGTCACGGCACTTCCGTAGGCGAGGATGGCGACGAAGATCAGGCCGAAGGGGACCTGGACGAATGCTTCAATCGCCGCCCATTTCGAGACCAGCATACCAAACGGTGCAAGGAACATGCCGGCGATCCCGATGAACATCATAACCGCCATCTTCGGCATCCGGACGATGAGTCCCTCCATATCTTCGATATCTCTGCTCTCGATCCGGTTCTCGATCGCCCCGGTCCCGAGGAAAAGGAGAGATTTCGCGACAGCGTGGAAGACGATCAGGAGGATGGCTGCCCAGACGAGCATATGGGACCCGACGCCAGCACAGGCGGCTATCAGCCCAAGGTTTGCTATCGTCGAGTAGGCGAGGACTAACTTTGCGTTGTTCTGAGATATTGCTATCGCGGATGCGATGACGAATGTCACTCCACCGACGAGGCCGACTGCGAACCCGGCGAATGTCCCGGCAAAGACCGGTGCGAACCTGACCAGGATGTAGACGCCGGCTTTGACCATGGTGCTCGAGTGGAGCAGGGCCGAGACCGGGGTCGGTGCCACCATCGCCCCGAGGAGCCAGGAGGAGAAGGGCATCAGGGCCGCCTTCGTGATGCCGGCAAACCCGATCAGGACAGCTGGTATCAGGATGAGGGCAACATCACCCGAAGCGAGTACCTGGGCGAGATCAACGCCGCCGCCTGCTGGATCGACCATGACGAGGTAGATGATCGCCGCAATGAACGCAACCCCCCCGAGGAGGTTCATCACCAGGGCAAGGAAGGCATTCTTTGTCGACTCTTCGGTCTCTGCGTAGCCGATCAACAGGAAGGAGGCGATGGTCGTGACTTCCCAGAAGAAGAATATCCACAGGAGGTTGTTTGAGAAGACGAGACCAAACATCGCAGCGATGAAGGCAAAGGTGACGAAGAAGAACATCCCCTGCCGGTCACGCACCTCCGGGTGGTGACGATGATAGGTCTCCATGTACCTGACCGCGTATACGGCTATCAGACTCCCGATGATCCCGATGATCAGGGCCATGATGATCGAGAACTGATCGATGAAGAGGTTGCTAGCCGCGTGGAGATTCTCCGGGAACATCACCTCAAGATACACGATCAGTGCTGCCTGAACAGCGGCAAGCGCGATCGCCAGATAGTTCCTGAACTTTGCGCCCATGTAGATGATGAAGAGCGCAAGCAGCATCTCGATGACAACCATGGCCATACTGGCCGCCTCCGAGGGCGCGGCGAAGTAGACCGCGCCCGCGAACGCATACCGCACAAGCAGGTATATCGATGCCCCACCGATAGCGAGAGCGGAGAGGACGACCATCGCATACCGCAATGTCGTTCGTTTCACGAACAATAAAAGACATGCGATGAGGATGGGAAATAGTATAAGGAAGAGCAGCGTCTGCACTAAAGTCCCTCGTAGGGTAACTATGCTTCACTTACGTAATTAATCATTCCAAATGGGCACCGG